>JBATHJ010000163.1:0-11390 GCA_049666625.1 Gammaproteobacteria bacterium
TGTCACACGCGCGCCATACATCCATATTTGGAATCATGCGCAGGGTCGGGATTTGCTCGACCGCCTGGTGGGTCGGGCCGTCTTCACCCAGGCCGATAGAATCGTGGGTATAAACAAACACGCTGCGGATTTTCATCAGTGCTGCCATGCGCAGTGCATTACGAGCGTATTCCGAGAACATCAGGAAGGTCGCACCGAACGGAATCAGGCCGCCGTGCAGGGCAACGCCGTTCATGATCGCGGACATACCGAATTCACGCACACCGTAATTGATGTAGTTGGCATCGGGCTTGTCAGCACGCATCGGTTTATAGCCAGACCATTCGGTCATGTTGGAACACCCCAGGTCGGCAGAACCACCGAAAATTTCCGGCAGGATTTTTGCGAAACCTTCGATCGCTGCCAGTGATGCATGGCGTGTCGCCGTGGTCTTGGCTTCAGCATCGACCGACTTGATGAATGCATCGGCTTTTGCAGCCCAGTCAGCCGGCAGATCACCCGCCATACGGCGTTTGAATTCAGCCGCCAGGTCAGGATGTGCTGCAGCGTATGCGTCAAACTTTTTGTTCCAGGCAGCTTCAGCTTTTGCACCATTGTCATTTGCGTCCCAGCCCGCGTAAATATCTTTGGGCACTTCGAATGCATCGTGGTCCCAGCCGAGCGCGGCCTTGGTCAGGTTAATTTCTTCCTGGCCCAGTGGCGCACCGTGACAGGCATGGCTGCCGGCCTTGTTGGGTGAACCAAAACCGATGGTGGTCTTGCAGCAGATCATGGTCGGCTTGTCAGTCATCGCCTTGGCAAATTCAATCGCTTTTTCGATGGCCTTTGGATCATGGCCGTCGACATTGGCAATCACGTGCCAGCCGTAGGCTTCGAAACGCTGCGGGGTATTATCAGTAAACCAGCCATCGACGTGACCGTCGATCGAAATACCGTTGTCGTCCCAGAACGCAATCAGCTTGCCCAGGCCCAGGGTACCGGCGAGTGAGCAGGCCTCGTGCGAAATACCTTCCATCAGGCAACCGTCACCGAGGAACACATAGGTGTTGTGGTCAACCACGGTATGACCGTCGCGATTAAACTGCGCTGCCAGGGCGCGCTCGGCAATTGCCATGCCCACGGCATTGGTAATGCCCTGTCCCAGCGGACCGGTGGTGGTTTCTACACCCGGTGCATAACCGTATTCCGGATGACCCGGGGTTTTTGAATGCAGCTGGCGGAAATTTTTCAGATCTTCAATGCTGAGTTCATAGCCGGTCAGGTGCAGCAATGAGTAAATCAGCATTGATCCGTGGCCATTAGACAAAACGAAACGGTCGCGATCAGACCACTTCGGGTTGCCCGGGTTGTGTTTCATGTGGTCATTCCACAGAACTTCTGCGATATCCGCCATGCCCATGGGCGCGCCGGGGTGGCCAGAATTCGCCTTTTGAACGGCGTCCATACTCAACGCACGAATTGCGTTTGCGAGGTCTCTACGTGAAGGCATTATGCTCTCCGGTCAGGGTTTGAAACTGTGTGCGTTACCGCGTACAAGGCCATACCGAACCTGCGCAGTAACATGAATTTATTATGAAAATCAACGGATTAGGCAAATATCTAGCCCGAAAACAACACTAGCCAGGCCCGCCGAAAGGCGCGTATTTTCCCTTAATTGAACTGATTGGGCAAGCTACGCCAGATGGGATACTGATCTATCTCAGCTATTGTCAGACATCCACTTGATTGAACAGCCGATGCTCGGCGTCTGGATCTGCGGACCACGGCCGCTTTGCGCGACCTGGCGCATGGCGTCATACAGCTCTCGCGCTGCGTCCTTGGGCGCTGTTTCCTTGCCGCTGGCGTCGAGCCGGCCCCGGTATTGCAGCCCGAGCTGCTTGTTATAACCGAAAAAGTCCGGCGTACAGACAGCACCGTAGGCTTTGGCGATTTGCTGACTTTCATCTAACAGGTAGGGAAACGGGAAATCATGTTCAGTAGCAACACGCTTCATGTTGTCAAAAGAATCCTCGGGATAATCGCTGGGATCATTCGACATGATTGCGACACTGTTGATCCCGTGCTGTTTCAGCTCACGCGTATCACGCACAATGCGCTCGAGTATCGCCTTCACAAACGGGCAATGGTTACAGATAAACATTACCAGCAGGCCGTTTTCGCCCGCGCATTGTTGCAGCGTCCAGTTTCGCCCGTCGGTGCCGGGCAGGGAAAAATCAACTGCCGGGGTGTCAAAATCGCATACCGGTGTTTCTGTTCTGGCCATGGTGCCCTCTATATTATTTAAGCGGAAAAAAGTCCATCGGGCGCGACATCTTGTGCACCCCGTAGTCCATGCGCTGCACACTGCCGGTCATGTGCTGCACGGAATTATTCAGCCCACCGACATTCTGATCCATGGTATCGAGGTTGCCCGACATGCTGCTGACATCGCCGCGCATCCCCTCCAGGTTGCCGAGCATGCCACGCATATCACCCGACATTTGCCAGGTGCTAGTGCCGATGACATCCAGGGTCTGGTTTATCTGCGGCAGCACGTAAACCGACTGGTTCATGCTGCTCAGAGTGCCATCCATATGCGCCAGCCGTGCTGAAACATCAGCAAAATGGGTTTCCATGCTGGCCATACGCTCCGCCATGAAATCCATACTGGTGGTGATCCGGGCAAAATCCTGGGCCAGGATATAGACCAGATAAAACATCGCCAGCGCCAGTGCCAGCACGCTGAGGGTGCCAAAGCGAATAATCTGCGTGGTACGGCGCCCGATGCGAATACTGAGTTGATGAGAACGGTCCATGCCTTCGCGGAAATCGCGCATGGTGCCTGCAACTATCTCGCACATATCTTCTACCGATTTCGAATTATTCATCAGAAACTGATTGCGCCTGCTGGAAATCGTGAAAAGAGCCCATATACTAATCAACTCTACCGCCATAAAACACCCGGATGAAGCTCGCAGGTCAAAATAAAGTCGCGACCAGAGGGAATAATATTCAGCCTGACGTGTCAAATCTCAGCTAACACTTGAACATCTGAAAGTGATAGAATGGTCGATTGCTTAAAATGCGGTAACTATCGATGTCTTCGGACAAGTCTGGCCTGATAACCCGGTCTTGCCGGCAAAAATCGCGCCAGTTATTTAACCATTTTATTACATTTTACCAGGCAAAGTTTTAGAAACGAATTGCTCTAAACTCCAGTACACAGGCTCTCGCTATGACGGCACAGGTTATGAAACACGCGCAAAAATCCCGCCTTAAGATTCTTATTGCAAAGGGAAAGGAACAGGGTTACCTGACTTATTCAGAAGTCAATGACCATCTGCCTGAAGGTATTGTCGACCCCTCGCAGGTTGAAGATATTATTAATACCATCAATGATATGGGCATTACTGTCTGCGAAATCGCGCCCGAAGCCGAATCACTGGTACTGAGTGACACATCGGTCAGCGAAACCGATGATGACACTACTGAAGAAGCCGTCAACGCGCTGGCCTCGATAGAAACCGAACTGGGCCGCACCACCGACCCGGTACGCATGTACATGCGCGAAATGGGCAGCGTAGAACTCCTGACCCGCGAAGGTGAAATCGAAATCGCCAAGCGTATCGAAGAAGGCCTTAAGCAGGTACTCCAGGCACTCGCCACCAACCCCCATATCGTCGGCATGGTATTGCAGGGCTGGGATAAAGTCGAAGCCGGTGACGGCCGCCTCAGCGACCTGGTGGTCGATTTCCACAAAAGCGATGAAGAGCTTGACCGCCTCGCCGAGCAAGCGCTCGCCAATGCTGCCAAGGAAGCCGAACTGGCCGCTGCTGGCAAGGCCAACGAAAAAGAAGAAGTCGTCGACACCGGCCCGGATGTTGAAGCAGTGCGCAAACAGTTTGTTAAAATCAAACGCGCGCACACCCGCACCGTGAACGCGGTACTCAAGGGCGAAAGCGATGCCATTGATAAAGCACGTAAATCCATGGCCAGCGCATTCCTCGAACTCAAGTATCCACCCAGCGTTGTGGCTGAACTGACGCAGAACCTGCACGAAACCATCAACCGGGTTCGCAAACTTGAGCGCCACATTCTGGACCTTGCTGTCAACCGCGCACGTATGCCGCGCAAGATCATGATCAGCACGTTTCCGCAAAACGAAACCAATACCAAATGGATCGACGAATATTGCAAGGGCCATGAATATTCAGACGCACTCAAAGAACTCGCGCCTGAAATCAGGATCGCCCAGCAAAAGCTGCTGGTACTCGAGTCCGACTACGGCCTGAGCATTACCGACATCAAGGAAATCAATCGCAAAATGTCGATCGGCGAAGCCAAGGCACGCCGCGCCAAGAAAGAAATGGTGGAAGCCAACCTGCGCCTGGTGATTTCGATTGCGAAAAAATATACCAACCGTGGACTGCAGTTCCTCGACCTCATCCAGGAAGGCAACATCGGCCTGATGAAAGCCGTCGACAAATTTGAATACCGCCGCGGTTACAAGTTTTCAACCTATGCCACGTGGTGGATACGCCAGGCGATTACACGTTCGATTGCTGACCAGGCGCGCACTATCCGTATCCCGGTACACATGATTGAAACCATCAACAAGCTCAATCGTATCTTCCGCCAGATGCTGCAGGAAATGGGCCGTGAGCCAACACCTGAAGAACTCGCAGAAAAAATGGAAATGCCGGAAGACAAGGTGCGCAAGGTACTGAAGATTGCGAAAGAACCGATTTCGATGGAAACACCGATTGGCGATGACGAAGATTCACATCTTGGTGACTTCATTGAAGATACCAATATCCTCGCGCCACTGGAATCAGCAACAGGCGAATCGCTCAGTGAATCGACGCGTGAAATTCTCACTACCCTGACCGCGCGCGAATCAAAAGTACTGCGTATGCGTTTTGGTATCGACATGAACACTGACCACACGCTGGAAGAAGTCGGCAAACAGTTCGACGTGACGCGTGAGCGCATTCGCCAGATCGAAGCCAAGGCCTTGCGCAAATTACGCCACCCGAGCCGTGCGGAACACCTGCGCAGTTTCCTCAGCGACGATTGATGCTTTAAACTGGTTTTACACCAATAAAAAAGCCGAACACTGTTCGGCTTTTTTATTGGTGTAAATAAATACCGGGCGCTAGGGCTCCACATACCGCCAACGGATCGCTCTGTGATTACCCATAGTATGCAGTGCAGTCGCCATCACATGCTGAGTGTCGTGTTGAAATATTTCAAACTGCCATTCATCTGTGCCTGGCTGGTTTATATCGTCAAACCTGATGACCGCCGTCGCAGGGTCATCAGCATCAACGCCTGCTATTTCAAAATGGAACGCTTTTGACGAACCGCTAAGCCCTGAACCCAGCGCCTTGACATAGGCTTCGCGCAAAGTCCAGAAGCTGAAAAAAGCCCGGCGCATGTCGTCATCCTCCTGGTTTCTTAGTATGGCCAGCTCTGCCCGGGCAAACATGCGTTGCGCTATCGGCATTAATTTATTGTTTCGCGCGACCTGCTCGACATCGATTCCACAGCTTATCTCGCGCGTAATAACGCAGGCACACAGGCCATCCGTATGGGTGAGATTAAACTGCAGCGGCACACTCGTCAGCGCCATGTTTAATCCGGGCTTGCCGTGCGCACCCGCTGCGAACACCCATTCATCCGGTTGCGTCTCGACATCATATAAAGAGAGCGCTTTTCTGAGCAGCGCATGCGACACCAGGTAATTGTGCTGGTCATTTTTAAAATGAAATCGCTGAAACTGGCTGCGCTCATTGTCGGACAGCACTGACTGAAGATCCGCCAGCCTGCCGCTATCGGCAACCGCCTGCGGATTGCAATACCAGACATGCGCCTCGTGCGCGAGGGATTCGAGTAATTCAGGCGCAAACACGGATTTGTCGCTGGAGTGCTCAGACATGCCGCCATTCTACTGCACCGCCTGTAGACGGGTGCGCGCAATTTGCGCCAATAGCGATGCCTGAAGCCGAAGAATTATATATAATGCACTGCCCTGCATCGCCACCGTTTCTGCACCCGGTGCATGCGGAGCATGACACCCTGTGTTTTCAGGGCCTGTAGCTCAGTTGGTTAGAGCGCTCGACTCATAATCGATCGGTCGAAGGTTCAAGTCCTTCCAGGCCCACCAATTCCTGATGCTCTCCCCTGTTCCCAACAACACACCCATGGGCCGTCACAGCATGCCTCGCAAAAGCCACTGCACTATTCCGATCCGCCCCCATGGCTGGCACGGTACACCTTATATATGAGGATCGGCACAGTGTCATCCTTCTGTCCACCCGTTATGCCGGACGTCCTTACTTAGATCGACGCTAAAGAACCCGAATATCAGGCCGATACGACTATCAGGCAGCTGTCCCGTGACGAAACACAGGGAGAGCAAATTCATAAATTAAGGGGACTCACAAATGCAAAGCATTCTGGCCGTCGACGATTCGCCCTCGATGCGACAAATGGTTACCTACACGCTCAAGCGCGCCGGGTATGACGTAGTGTGCGCCAGCGATGGCGTTGATGCATTGAATATTGCACAGGACAGGAATATCAGCCTGGTGCTGACCGATGTGAATATGCCCAATATGGACGGCATCACCCTCATCAAACAACTGCGCGAGCTGGAAAACTACCGCTTTACGCCCATCCTGATACTGACGACTGAGTCCAGTTCTGAAAAAAAGATGCAGGGCAAAGACGCAGGCGCGACTGGCTGGATCGTTAAACCTTTTGATCCTGACAAACTGCTGAGCACGCTGCGCAGAGTACTCGACTAGCCCTGGCCTGAGACAAACGATGACCATGGATCTTTCAGAATTTCACGACGTTTTCTTCGAAGAATGCTACGAAGGACTCAACGTTATGGAGTCCGGTTTACTCAAGCTGGATAAAGGCACCGATATCGAAGAGATCAATACCATCTTCCGTGCCGCACACTCGATCAAGGGCGGTGGTGCGTCTTTTGGTTTTATGGATATTTCCGAGTTCACGCATATCATGGAAACCTTGCTCGATGAAATGCGCGACGGTCGTCGAGAAGTTACCCGTGACGGTGTTGACCTGCTGTTAATGTCCGTTGACATCCTGCGCATCATGGTCACTGCTGCACAGGACAAATCAGAAATTGACAAAACCCAGGTCGAAACCGCCCGGCAAAATCTCGAAGCAATGCTCGCGGGTAGCGCCACTGGTAAAACATCGCCCGCAGATGTTGACGCCGTTGATACGACTTCTGCCCTGCAGGCAAATGATTCAACCAATACTGCAGCAGGCACAACTACCTGGAAAATTCATTTCCGCCCGAACGCTGAAATATTAATCAGTGGCAACGAGCCTGCAAGAATCTTCCGCGAGCTTGAGTCGATGGGCGAATTGAAAGTGACTGCAGATGCCAGCGGCATACCTGCACTCGATGATATCGACCCCGCTCAATGCTATCTTTGCTGGGAGCTTGAACTCAAGGCTGATGTCACACGAGAAAGTATTGATGAATTATTTAGCTGGGTAGTCGATGACAGCGAACTGGAAATTGTTTCGCTAAACGAGAAGGCAGCTGAGCCGGAAGATCGCCAGGGACCTTGCGAGGCCGATTCAGTTTCCGAGGACCCGGCTGAAACGCCAGCACCTGAAAGCAATGTCAGCAAAGACAAACCCGCTGGCAAGGAACCTGCGCAGGCAGGCAACGGTGCCAGTAAAGATTCCGGCTCAATCCGTGTCAACATCGACAAGGTAGACGAACTCATCAACCTGGTCGGCGAACTGGTCATTACCCAGTCCATGCTGAGCCAGACAGGCGAAGAATTCGACAGCTCCATAACGGGACATCTTGAAAAATTACGCGATGGCCTTGCGCAACTGGAACGCAATACCCGAGAACTTCAGGAAAGCGTTTTACAAATTCGCATGCTGCCGATCAGCTTTTCATTCAGCCGTTTCCCCAGACTGGTGCGCGACCTGAGCAGCAAAATGGGCAAACAGGTCGAGCTCACCATGACAGGTGAGAACACCGAAGTTGATAAAACCGTACTTGAAAAAATTGGCGACCCGCTGGTTCATCTGGTGCGCAATTCGCTCGATCATGGCATTGAAATGCCCGACATCAGGAAAGCTGCCGGAAAACCCGAGACTGGCACACTTGAACTGGCTGCATACCATGAAGGCGGAGACATTATTATAAAAGTGATTGACGATGGCGCCGGTTTAAACAAAGACCGGATCCTGAAGAAAGCCATCGAGAAAGGCCTGGTACATGAACACGAAGAGCTGTCAGACGAACGCATCTACAACCTGATTTTTTCACCCGGATTCTCCACCGCCGAACAACTTAGCGAAGTATCCGGTCGCGGTGTTGGTATGGATGTTGTGCGTCGCAACGTACGTGACCTGGGTGGCAACGTAAGCATTGCATCGAATGACGGCGCCGGCAGCACAGTCACGATTCGTTTGCCACTTACACTTGCCATACTCGATGGCCAGCTCGCACGTGTGGGCGCTGAAACCTACATCATTTCGCTGGTATCGATTATCGAATCTCTGCAGATGCAACCCGCACATATCAGCAGTATCGCCGGCCAGTCTGAGCTCTATCGTCTACGCGATGAATACATCCCCATTATCCGCCTCAACCAGCTGTTCGAAATGAACGCCGGAACGACTGATCTTGAAAACGGATTATTGATGATCGTCGAGTCTGAAGGCCAGAGATTTGGATTATTTGTTGACGACCTGCTCGGACAGCAACAGGTTGTCATCAAGAGCCTCGAGACCAATTTCAGGCAGATCAAGGGCATATCTGGCGCGACCATACTGGGTGATGGCACTGTCGCATTGATTGTTGATGTACCAGGCCTGATACAACGCCATGCAACTAACTGTAATCGCCGCAAGGCAGCGCTCACTGCAGTCGCATAACCGGGAGACCTAACACCATGGGCGAACCACAGATACAAATATCAGAAAACATAATGCAGGCTGAAGACGGCCTCGATCAATACCTCACCTTCATGCTCGCAAATGAAGAATACGGTATTGACATCCTGCGCGTACAGGAAATTAAGGGCTGGAGCAGTGTCACATCGATACCTAATATGCCTGATTTTATTCTTGGCGTGATTAACCTGCGCGGCACCGTTGTCCCAATCGTAGACCTGCGAAAACTATTTCAACTTGAAAGCATGGCTTTCAGCAAGACAACAGTCGTCATCGTGGTGCGCGTGCGCAGTAACGAAAAGGTCGAGCGGACCATGGGCATTGTCGTAGATGCCGTCTCCGAAGTGCACAACATAGCCAAAGCAAATATGAAGGCTGCACCTGACTTTGGCAGCGCCTGCGACACCGAGTCGATCAACGGCCTGGTCACGCATGATGACCGCATGATCATCATACTGGACATAGACCACCTGATGAATGACAGAATTCTTCAGGTCATTGAAAACTCCGAGCTGGACGCATAAAAACAAACCATATTAATAAATGGGAGTACGCAATGACTATCTCAATAATCAATAAAATTAATCGCTACAGAAATGCACTGTTCGGCTCAATAAAAAACATGAGTATATCGATAAAGTTCATTGTGATCACAGCCGTTGTGGTAGCGGGCTTTGCTGCAATTGTGTACACCTTTTTCCAGTTACAGCAGAACCAGGAACAGGCAGATGCGCTGTACAATGATGCAAACAAATTCAACCGCCTGGTGAATGACATAGAACATGACATTAATGACACAAGGCTTTATATAAAAGAGTTCCTGCTTAATAACAACCTGTATTTTATTACGGAGAGCAAAAAATTAACTAACAGCACCCATAAATCCGTCGATAAGTTAATTACACTATATGACAATGAAGATATACAGTCTCTTGCCAGGCAGCTCAAACAGTCTGTAACCAGCTTTGAAGACGCTATTGAGGAACTTGTGCGCGCCAAGGTACAGTTAGGACTCGAAGAAAACAGCGGCTTACTCGGTGAATTACGTAAAGCTATACATAATGTTGAAGCTGTCCTGAATGAATACAACGAGATCGCCCTGTCCCACTCCATGCTCATGATGCGCAGACATGAAAAAGATTTCATGGCGCGAAAAGCCAGCAAATACGTAACAAAAATGCAGCAGGAACAGGATCATTTTGCTGAACTACTCGAAAATACATCATTACCAATCGAAAACAAGGATGCAATACAAGGCGAAATGTCGGTGTATTACAATGAATTTAGTGAGCTTCCAGCGTTATTCAAGCTCATTGAATCAAGATCTTCCGCAGTAAGCGACAGTGAAATAGCCACCAGTGATAGCCTTAATAAACTAATTACTGCTCGAGATCAATATGTAAGCGCCATTGCTATAGACGCGATTTCTATGTACGAAACATTGAGCCGTAACTTTTACCTGATTTCTGCCTTTGTCGTTACCCTTGTTCTCATTATGATGCTGGTAGTCACGCGCACTATTGTCTCATCATTGAAAACTGCTTCCGAGCTGGCGGATGCTATTGCCGACGGCGACCTCGATAACAAGATAGACATTAAGTCCGATGACGAAATTGGCAAGCTGTTACGTTCACTGCATATCATGCAGGTGAATTTACGTAAAAGCATTACCTCAGAAAGGGCGCAGGCACGTGAAAGCGGTCGAATCAAACAGGCGCTGGATAATGCATCTATCAATATCATACTTGCTGATAGATCACTCAATGTTGTCTATGCCAATGACGCCATGCAGAAGTTCGTAACGGAAGCGGAATCCGAATTCCAGAAAATTATGCCAGAGTTCAAAGCAGATGTTATTGAAGGTATTTGTGTTGATAATATTCTTGAAGAACCCGAAAAACAACGCAGTGCAATCGAAAACATGCAAGCACCTTTAACTTCAAATTTCTCTGTAGGTGATCTCCGTATCCGTATGACCGCATCTCCAGTTATAGATGAAAATGATCAGCGTATCGGCACTGTCATGGAATGGTTCGATCGTACCCAGGAAATGCGTATTGAAGATGAAATCAAGAACATTGTTGATGCATCACTTCGCGGCGATCTCAGCAGGCGTATTGACCTGTCAGACAAGAATGGCTTCTTCAAAATGCTCAGTACCAGCATCAATGATCTGGTTGATGTCAGTGAGCGGGTGATATCCGATACCGTGCAGATGATGGGCGCCATGGCCAGCGGCGACCTGACACATAACATCGAAGCCGACTACCAGGGCACCTTCGGCAAACTCAAGAACGACGCCAATGCCACCCTGGCAAAACTCACCGAGGTACTCGAAGGCATCAGCACCAATGCCGACGCCGTGCTCACCGGCTCGCACGAGCTCGCACAGGGCAACACCAACCTGTCACAGCGCACCGAGCAGCAGGCCTCCAACCTGGAAGAAACCG
>JBATHJ010000164.1:0-5019 GCA_049666625.1 Gammaproteobacteria bacterium
TTCATATTTGAAGAGGTATACCAGGGCCTGAGCAAGGCTGAATACTACAACCAGTAATAAAATCACACTAACCGTTTTAAATATCATTTACCTGCTCCTGATCATGGTGCCTTGTCAGCAATTGTCGTGAAAGCATTATTACATACCCGGCTTGTCAGTTTAAGAATTGGAAACCTTGTTTTCAGTCCCGGTGTACTCACGACCCTGCTCACTGCATTATTGATATACCTGATGATATTCATGGCGCAGTGGCAGGCGGGAAAAGCCGAGTATAAAGAGAATTTGCGTGAGAAAATAGTTGCGCGCAAGGACCTGTCGCCGATCGGTATGGACGAATTACCGGCGGCTATAGATGACAGGCTTTTCTTGCCGGTCAGTCTCGCCGGTCAGTATGATAGCGAGCATTATTTTCTGCTGGATAATCGCGTACATAATGGCCGGGTGGGATACGATGTGTATGCGCCGCTAACAATGCCAAACGGTGGCTCCATCCTGGTGAACCGTGGTTTTGTTGCACAGGGTAAAACACGGCAGGACCTTCCGCGAATAGAAACCCCTGCCGAACGGCTGCAGCTAAAAGGCCTGCTCGACAGACCGCCGTCGAAAACAGTCGTGCTGGCAGATAATGTGCACCAGGCCACCGCGTGGCCCAGGGTATTGCAATATGTCGACCTCGATGAAATCCAGAATATGCTTGGCTACACGATGTTTGATATGATTCTATGGCTTGATGCAGATGACCCGCATAGCCTGATGGCACACCAGCCAGCGCTGAATCTGGATAGCGCGAAAAATACAGGCTATGCATTCCAGTGGTATGCGATGTCTATCGCTTTGCTTATTATTTATTTTTTTGTGAACACAAAAAGAATCGAAAACAATGAACCAGATGAATAACACTTCAGTACCACCCACAGCAGGCAAGAAACCAGCACGGAATCCATATACACTCTGGTTCGTTGTGCTGTCATTTGTCGCGCCGGTAGCGCTCGCCTATTTCATGTTTTATTTTGTTGATGTCAGCTCGTTCAATAACCATGGTGAATTATTGAAACCTGTTGTGCATGCATCAGCACTAAATCTGAAAGACAAAGACGGCAAACCAGTCGATGATAAAGACCTGGCTTATAAATGGCGGTTTATCTCATTCGTGAATTCGTCGTGTGATGAAAACTGCAAAAAACGCCTGATTGAAACCCGCCAGGCGCACAAAACATTCGGCAAGAACCAGCACCGTATATTACAGGTGGTGGTTGAACTGTCACCTGCAGATGATGCGCTTGTGCAATTCATCGGTTCTGAATTGCCTGATGCAATCATTCTGTCTGCTGATGCTGCGGATGTTAGCGCCGCGCTGGCAAATGCAAAACTCGCGGATAACGAAATATATATCCAGGATCCGATGGGCTATATCATGATGCGATTTAGCCAGCAGCAACCGATCCAGGAATTACAGTTTGACATTAAGAAATTATTAAAGGCATCTCAAATTGGCTAATCAATATACACTGGTTTACAGGTTGAGCCTGTTCGCCCTGCTGCTGGCAGGTGTTGTGGTATTGCTCGGCGCCTATACCCGCCTGGTGGATGCCGGGCTTGGTTGTCCCGACTGGCCCGGTTGTTACGGCTTTTTGTCAGTGCCCGATTCGCACGAAGAAATTCAGCAGGCCGAAGCAATGTATCCGCATGCACCGGTCGAATCCGATAAAGCCTGGCCTGAGATGGTACATCGCTACTTTGCCGGTAGCCTGGGCCTGGTGATTGCCCTGCTGGCGCTGGTCGCGATCAAGTCGCGCCACGATCCCGGCGTGCCATTGACCTTACCGCTGCTGCTGGCGGCACTGGTGGTGTTCCAGGCGGCGCTTGGGATGTGGACGGTCACCCTGGGTCTGTTACCGGTGGTGGTGATGGGCCACCTGCTGGGGGGCTTTGCCACCCTGTCATTGCTGTTATTGCTGTTTCTGAAAATACGTGACCAGAATTCTGTGGCATCGCCGAGCGTGTTACGTACCCTCGCGATTATTGGCCTGATCATTGTTGTCATCCAGATCACGCTGGGTGGCTGGACCAGTGCAAACTATGCGGCGATTATCTGTACTGATTTTCCGACCTGCCAGGGCCTGATGCTGCCGCCGCTGGATTTTATCGGCGCTTTTCAGCTGCATACTGAAGGTGTCGACAGTTACCTCGGCGGCCACCTCGGCAATGACGCGCGCGTCACCATTCACTGGATGCACCGGCTGGGCGCACTGCTTACCACGCTTTACCTGGTTTTCCTCCACGTCAAACTGATGCAGGCCGGCTATAAAAAACTGGCACTCTGGCTGATGCTGGTACTAGTGGTGCAGATCACGCTGGGTATCAGCAACGTGGTGTACTCATTGCCACTGGTGGTGGCTGTTGCACACAATGGCGTTGCCGCCTTGCTGTTGCTGACCATGGTGACGATCACCCATCGCGTCGGTCGCCCTGGCGTTTAGCTTAACCACGAATAACAACAGGATCACATAGTGTCATCAACCGCAGTCTGGAAAGATTATTTCGACCTTTGCAAACCCAAGGTGGTTGCATTGCTGTTGCTCACCTCGGTGGTGGGCGTGGTGCTGGCCAGCCCACCGGGTGATATTTCATTGTTCGTACTGGTGGTATCAACCGTAGGGATCGGCCTCGCCGCGGCTGCCGGTGCGGTGATCAACCAGCTAGTGGAACGCGAAAGTGATTCCCGTATGGCGCGTACTGAAAACCGTCCATTACCCAAGGGCAAGGTCAAACAACAGAACGCGTTTATATTTGCGATTATGCTCGCGGCGGGCTCGGTGTTTATGCTCACCGCGTGGATCAATACGCTCACAGCTGTACTGACCTTTGCCAGTATGATTGGCTACGCCGTGGTGTATACCATGTACCTGAAAAAAGCCACGCCGCAAAACATTGTTATCGGCGGTCTTGCCGGTGCCACGCCGCCGCTTCTCGGCTGGACCTCAGTCACCAATAGCATTGATCCACACGCACTGGTGCTGGTGCTGATTATATATACCTGGACCCCGCCGCATTTCTGGGCACTGGCGATCCATCGGCGCGATGATTACGCGCGCGTCAACCTGCCGATGTTACCGGTCACGCACGGTGTTCAATTTACCAAGCATGCAATTTTTGGTTATACCATCCTGATGATACTGGTGACGATCCTGCCTTACCTGATAATCGAACGCGGGCTGATCTATCTCGTCGCTGCGCTGGGGCTCGGTGGCTATTTCATGTACATGGTGCTGAAACTGATGTTTGCTGAACAATCCAATACAGCGATCAAAACCTTTGTCTATTCGATTAACTACCTGATGCTGTTATTTATCGCCATGGTCCTGGACCATTACGTCCCGATTTACACGAGTTACTGATCGATATGGGCAAGACAGGAAATACAATTGTTATCGGCATGGCCGCCCTGCTCGCCATGAGCGCCGGCTTCTGGCTGGCGACTAATCAGCAAGCGCAGGACGCGACGTCACTCGCTGAGCAGGTGCAGGGCTTTCACGGCACCCGTCTTGAGACCCCGAGAAAACTTGCGGTTCCTGCACTTAAAAAGCATGATGGCAGCGCGTTTACAGAAACTGATTTGCAGGGCCACTGGAGCCTGATGTTTTTTGGGTACACCCATTGCCCCGACATCTGCCCGACGACCATGAACATGCTGGTCGCAGCAAAGCAGCAGGCGACTGCACAATTTCCCCAGGTATATTTCGTTTCGGTGGATCCACAACGTGATGCGCTGCCGCAACTGGCAAGCTACGTAGATTATTTTGACAAGGACTTTATCGGCGTCACCGGCGAAGAAAAAATGCTGGATGCTTTTGCACGCCAGGCCAGCGTGCTGTTCATGAAAATGCCATCAGAGCCAGGTTCTGAAAACGACTACCTGGTCGATCACAGCGCCGCGCTATTACTGGTCAACCCGGAAGGCAGGCTGGCGGCGTTTATCAACCCACCCCACACACCGCAATCGATTTTAAAAGCAGTAAAATCGATAATGAATAATGAATAATTAATAATGAAATCTACAAACCAGGAATAAGATTCCACACTGTTTTACGATTTATTCATTACTCATTACTCATTACTCATTATTCATTATTCGTTATTCGTTATTCACTGCTGCTCAAGGTCTGTCGTCAACCACCGTCTCTTTCGCTTCTACCAGGAAATCGTGTTTCTGGATTTTCATGCTCAGCAACGTGCTGCCTGCGACATAAATCGACGAGTAGGTACCAATGAATATACCGACCAGTAAGGCAAATGCAAAGCCATGGATGATTTCACCGCCGAGGAAGAACAGCGAGAGCAATACCAGCATGGTGGTGAACGAGGTCATCAAGGTACGAGACAGGGTTTGATTGATCGATAAATTCAGAATCTCCAGCGGCGTGCCTTTGCGAACACTACGGAAAGTTTCGCGAATACGGTCGAGTACCACCACGGTGTCATTCAACGAGTAACCTACCACCGCAAGAATCGCTGCCAGCACCGTCAGGTCGAACTCAATCTGGGTCAGGGAGAATATGCCGATGGTAATGATCACGTCGTGAATCAATGCCAGGATCGAGCCGACGGCAGATTTGAACTCAAAACGAAAGCTGATGTAAATCAGGATGCCGAACAATGCAACCAGCATTGCCATACCACCCTGGTCGCGAAGTTCTTCGCCGACCTGGGGGCCGACGAATTCAACCCGGCGCAGGGTTACTTCCTGATCAGACTCGGCTTTCAACAGTGCAAACACGTTATCACTCAGGCTGGCCTTGTTGACGTCTTCACGCGGGGCGATGCGCACCAGGATATCGCGCGCAGTACCGAAATGCTGCACCTGGGCATCTTTAAAATTATTTTTTTCAAGTACATCGCGTATCGGCTGAATATCGACATCTTTATCATAGCCAATTTCAATCCGGTAACCGCCGGTGAAGTCGATACCAAGATTGAGGCCCTGGTAAACCAGGCTGCCAGCCGAGAGCAGTATCATTG
>JBATHJ010000165.1:0-3564 GCA_049666625.1 Gammaproteobacteria bacterium
GACTGGGACACTGCTATTCATCTGAGCGGATCAAAAAGTACCTATGGTGGCGATGATTTACAAACCATTGCCAAGCTGGATCTGAGCGGGCGAAAACCTGTCGCTAAAAACCAGTGGATCAGGCTGCGTTACCGGGCTGAAGACATTAGAAGTGATAATAGCCTTTATGATTATCTCGAAGGTTCGCGCCAGCGCGCCAGCGTCGAATATCAACATCTCTCAGAAAACAGTCTCAAACAGTTGCAGTACGAACTTGAATTGAATAACCGGGCAGAGCTGGTTACAACTGCCGGTGCATATGAGTACTCACCCACGCGCCATACAGTGCGGGGTATATACACGCATTTTGTGAGCCGGCAATGGTGGTTAACGGGTGATGTATCATACCGGATGAGTGATTTCGAGCCCTCGTCAAGCATTGATCGGGAGGATGACCAATGGCGTTTTGCGCTGTCTTCCGATTATCGATTTGATAAGACATTCAAGTTTACGGCTCAATATCAATATACTGATAACGCCTCGACGCTGGATCAATATAGTTATGACAAGTCTGTTATTAAAGCTGGATTAAGTAAAATGTTCTAGTGTTGTGAGAATAAATAAGGTGATGCAGAGATTTAAAATTAATCATTGGTTATTAAATAATCCCTCCGTCACCTTATTTTTTCGTAGGGTGCGGGCCCCTTAACGCAGAACATCTATAAAAGTTCGTCATCCCGGCGGATGCCGGGATCCAGTGACTTAAACGGGTAGTGTTCCGTGTATTTTCGTTTTGTCGCTAGGGTTTATTTTCGGTGACAACATATTCCAGCCAGTAGCGTGGGCCCTCGTCAGACAGGTTATCTTTTGTATTGGGCGTCACATGCAGGCTGTTGATCAGGGTGATAGTAAATGCATTGCCCATGGTTTCGAACCTTATGGCTTTGTTCCTGGTTAACGCAATTGTTTTTTTGCTGTCTTTTAGCTTGACGTAGGTATCGGGTGTTGTGGTGGTCTCGCTTTTTGTGGTCAGCACAACCTTACCTGGTTTTCCCTGGACGACGGTGAATTCGTGCGTATCAATAACGAGCGGTTTGTCACCGCCGCGTTGAACAATGGCGGCCAGCAAGGTGGCGTTTTGTTTTTTCGTGTCGGGCCCGCTGGTCATGCGTAGTTCCAGCGAATTTTCATCGCTACCCGCGGTTGTAGTGGGCTTGTATTCAACCGAGAGATTGTCACCGTTCGAAAGCACATAACGGTGGCCTTTGGGTAAGCGCAACGCAATCGAATGGCCATCGTCAAAGCGGATAACGCCGTCGTCCGACACCCCTGTTACTTTGGCGCGAAAGGCCGTGGGTGTATCTACAAATACGCCATTTCTAGTGAGGCGTACATTTTCCGGGCTTTTGCCGGGAATCGCTGGCTGAATCTCAGGGCGTTGCATTTTGCGTGGTTCGGGTGCGGGCAAGATCAGCACTCGGTCTTTCGGCATGTTATTGTTTAGCATGTCGTTTTGTGACGGGTTAAGCGTGTCCTCGGGCCCGGCATTCGAAGCTGCGCAGATGAAGTTAGCTGCAATTGCAAACACAGCGACGCGAGGCGAAAGCTTGAATTGTTTTATACGTGTTTTCATTAGTTGCTACCCCAGCCCGAACCCGGGGCGCGGAAGTTTAAGTAGATGTGGCCCCAGGAGTTAAAATCGTCGAGCACGGTTGTGGCTGATCCGTCGATATCAAAAGCGACAGGGTTTTGTATACCACCCGTGTTGTTCCAGTTGATCGCGACGTTGTTACATATTCCTGTATTTTCGTTGAGTGCAGCTTCATTGAGTGCGTTCAGTCGACCGCGCGAAAAGTCGTAAACTGCATCGGCCACGGTATCGCAGTTGGTGTCGATACCGCCGACCTGGTAGCTGCCGCCAAATGTTCCGTTCGAGCTGTAATAGCTCATGATACTTTGGTGGTTGGGTTCATTTTGCGTATTGTCGTTGTCATCGCCACCGCCGTGACGCAGGTTCAGGTTATGTCCAAACTCGTGCATGAAGGTTCCGCTGACCGAATTGGGTACAGCCAGCCGGGCATTTGAAAGTGTAACGAACAGGTCGTTACCGTAAATCTCACCCCTGCCGGATGAGCCGCAGCTATAGCCGTGGGCATTGGCAAAAACGCCGTAGTGAAAGACATTAAGCCGGTTGGCGTCAAAGTTGGCGCCCTTGAGCGTGTGAAAATTCACCGTGGTTTCCCCGGGGTTCGCACAAGGCGAAGCAGCGGCATCGTAGCGGATGCGGTCGGAGAATGGCAAGATTGTGGCGCCATCGCGTTCGGCC
Organism: Gammaproteobacteria bacterium; assembly: GCA_049666625.1. GTDB lineage: Bacteria > Pseudomonadota > Gammaproteobacteria > SZUA-229 > SZUA-229 > JASBSR01. Next base: position 2,306 of record JBATHJ010000165.1, read on the forward strand.
GCAGGGATAACGTGAACATTGCCATCACTATCGGTCCAGTTGGCCTGACCGCGGTCGATGTGCAGATGAATACCGGGCCCGCCTGCAAAATTAAAAATCGGTGCGTTGGCAAAAGCGGTTTCGACTGTTGTCCAGGGATCACCTGCAGGCACTTTGCCATTCATGAAGTCGACCTCGACAAAAACATCCTTGTGATTGGGATCTGCGCCCAGCGCTGGCAGGTCTACATCGACAGTGCCATCACCGTCTGCATCGTATCCGTTTGTTTCCCATGTGTTGAGCAGGCCGTCGCCGTCGTCATCGCGCTGGTCGATAGCGGGCACCGTGTAGTCGATTACGTTCGAGGTCAGGCCGCCGTCATTGATCATTGAAACCGCAAGCACATCGCCAACGCCAGCCTCGACAGTTGTTAAATGCATGCCGTAGTGGAACAGGGGATAGTTCAGCGTGGCAAGATTGATCGCGTCGTTATACCGCGCGCCTTGCCAGAAAGCGGTATCCTGCGCGACACCGCCTATGCGGGTCCGGGCGTGCGCATCAATGTTGGCGCTTGAGGTGAACAGGATAAATTTAAAATCGCCCGACGGTAAAGTGCTCCAGCAACATGTGGTGACATATTCCAGTCGCGGTGCCGGAAAAGCAGCCACCGGCGCCACCACGGTAAAGTTTTCAATGCTGGAATTACCCTTGGAGTTACGCTTCTGAACAGGGTGGGCGCCATTGGCTGCAGCGTCGGGGGCCGAGATGGGGCCATTGTCACCACTCAAAAACGTTCGGTTCAGCTGTTGCTCACCGGGGAGTCCGGCATCCCAGTAAATGCCAGTGGTCAAACCGCCTGCGCCTTGCACATCAATCAGGGTGTGAGTGGGGCCGCTGGGAGGATCAAGTGCGGTGATGGTCGGGGTTGTGCACGCTGTTAGTATTAAAGCTGAAAACGTAATCAACCCGTGCAAACCATGAAACTGCGATTCGCAATGACAATGATATTTCATAACGCATATCCTCCTTGATGTAAATTTAAATACTATACGCGATCGATCTAAATAACAATAAAACATTATGGGGAGTTAAGACACAGCTATTGGGGCGGTGACAACTGAGAATTATTAGTATTTTTATTTGTTACTGGTGCATTTAATTCCTTAAAAAAATGTGACGGAGGAATTATCCGCTCTATTGAGTGTACGCAAAAGCGGGGGAAGTCCAGAGAACAATTATTATCCATTTGGTGGATCGAGAAACTGGGGTCTGTCACCGAT
>JBATHJ010000166.1:0-4231 GCA_049666625.1 Gammaproteobacteria bacterium
CATAATGTTTTCGAACTGTTTGCCGTGCTGGTGGTTAACCTGGTGGCTACCGTCCTCAAGTTTGGAGATCGCTCACAAATGGGCGCAATGTTGCTTGCCACCAGCCTGGTAGCAGTGGTACAGCTGATATCGGCATCCATCGTCTGGTCCGTGGCCGTGCATGTTCACGAAACCGGACTAACCAGCGCAGCCATGGCCACCATCGTTTCACTCAGTGGTGGCGCCATGCTGGCCAATATTATCTCGGTGATTCTATTGATGATCGAGGCCGCCATGCTGCGTCACTAAGGCTGGCAGCAGAACAGGCACGATGAATCTTGTCACCTCAATGATATTACGGCGCATGCGTGCGCCGTTTCTATTGGTCATTTGCGTTTATACAATTGCCATTTTCGGCATGATTGTGATCCCCGGCGTCGACGACGAAGGCAATGTCTGGCGCATGAGTATTTTTGATGCGTTTTATTTTGTGAGTTATACAGCGACGACCATCGGCTTTGGTGAAATTCCTTTTCCACTAAGCCATGCACAAAGGCTGTGGGCAGTCGTCACCATCTACATGACAGTGATTTCGTGGTTTTATGCCATAGGCAGAATCCTTACCCTGGTGCAGGAAAAAACCTTTCGCGAAGCTGCAACACGCTCGAGCTTCAAACGCGACATACGCGTCCTCGATCGGCCGTTCTACCTGGTGTGCGGATTTGGCGAAACCGGTCGCGCGGTGGTGAGTTCTCTGGCGGAAGAATGCTACCGAACAGTTGTCATAGAAATTAACCCGGACAACCTGAGCGAACTGACACTGAATGAAATGCCCGAGTTTGTGCCTTCGCTTGCCGGTGATGCATCTGACCCCGAACAACTCGAACTTGCCGGAGTTCGTCATCCCATGTGCCACGGCGTTATTGCAGTCACACCCTCGGATGAAACCAATCTTAAAATCGCCATTACCAGCAAGTTATTGCACCCGAATATTCGTGTCGCCTGCCGTTCGGAGATAAAGGAATACGCAGACAACATGATATCGTTTGATACCGACTATATCGTCAACCCGTTTGAAACCTTTGCAAATATTTTTGCCATGGCGATGCACTCACCGTCGCTGCACCTGATTTACGACTGGCTCACAGGTTCACCCAATACCAAGCTGAGTGGCCCGGTGTATTTCCGCTATGGCCACTGGATTCTGTGCGGCTACGGGCGCTTTGGCAGGCAGCTGTTTACGCATTTGCAAAAACACAACATGCCTACCACCATTATTGACCCCTCGGGTGAAGTTGAAGCCGAGTACAATGATGTTATCGAAAAAGGCCAGTGCACTTTTATCAGGGGCATCGGGTTTGATGCCGAGACCCTCAAGAAAGCCGGCATTGATCATGCCGCCGGGCTGATTGCAGGCACTGACAATGATTCAAACAACCTTTCGATCATCATGACCGGGCGCGCGATCAACCCTGACGTGTTCGTGGTAGCACGCCAGAACGAGCTCAATAACCGCGCCCTCTACCGGGCCACACGCGCCAATCTTGTGATGCGACCACGCGAAATTATCGCGCGCAAGATCCGGGTATTATTTCAGACGCCCTTGCTGGTGGATTTTCTATCACTTGCACGTGATCGTGACGCCGAGTGGGCCAATGTCACCGTCAGCCGTCTCAGTGCTATCGTCGGTGAAGTCCGCCCTCACCTGTGGACCGTGCTGATTGACAAGAAGGAAGCGCCCGCAGTAACCCAGGGACTGGAATTCGGCCGCAAGATTACGCTGGGGCATATCACCCAGGATCCGATCATTCGTCTCCAGAAACTGAAATGTGTGCCGCTGCTGCTGTCACGCGATGATGAAGCGATCCTGATGCCGGAAGTCGATGCTGAAATCCATGCCATGGACCGCATCCTGTTCTGTGGCACGCACGAAGTCAGGAACAGCATGCATTCCACGCTGAATGAAATGAGCAGCCTCAATTTTGTCATGACCCTGGTAAAAGAACCCGAATCCTATATCTGGCGAAAGATTTACCGGCATTACCACCGTGATGAGCGCCGCAAGAAAGAACGCACCCAGGCGCCAGGCAAATAACCCGATATTCGTGGTTGTAGCAGGAATTATTCAGCCTGATATAATGTCGCGCTAATGTTGGACACTGCCCCGATAGCTCAGCAGGATAGAGCGTCCCCCTCCTAAGGGGAAGGTCGCAGGTTCGACTCCTGCTCGGGGCACCACACATCCTTTCCGCGTGTGACACACATACGGATTACACTCTGGAGATAAAATGACTAGCGTTACACTGGAAACCTCACACGGCAACATTGTTATCGAACTTGATGCGGATAAGGCGCCCGTTACGGTCGAAAATTTTCTCAGCTATGTCAGGGATGGTTTTTATGATGGCACGATATTTCACCGTGTTATTCCCAATTTTATGATTCAGGGCGGCGGTTTCAATGACCAGATGATTCAAAAAACGCCCAACGCCCCGATCAAGAACGAGGCCGATAACAAGCTATCTAATGATCGCGGCACCATTGCCATGGCGCGCACCAGCGATCCGAATTCAGCCAGTTCACAGTTCTTTATTAATCACAAGGACAACCACTTTCTGAACTACTCTGCACCAAATACACAGGGCTGGGGTTATTGTGTATTCGGCAAGGTCACTGACGGCATGGATGTGGTTGATGCTATCACCAGTGTCAGTACCAGCAACAGCGGCGGTCACGCGGATGTGCCGGTAGACGTTATCGTGATTAACAAGGCGCGGGAATCCTGAGTACTGACCGCAGCATTGAACCAGCGACTGTTTATTTCCGACCTGCACCTGGCGCCAGAGCGACCGGAAATCATTCACCTGTTTGTACGCTTCTGCAAGGAAATTGCCAGCCACTGTCACACGCTGTATATACTGGGCGATTTTGTCGAATACTGGCTGGGCGATGACGATGAGGCCAGTGGCCTGCAACCTGCTTTCGATGCTTTGCGCAGCCTCGCCGAACACGGTACTCAAACCCTGTTTATGCACGGCAATCGCGACTTTCTTATCGGCGATGCACTGGCAGCACGCTGCAATTTTAAAATCATCCCTGACCCCAGTATTATCCAGCTTGATCAGCAGGCCGCATTGCTGATGCACGGCGACACCCTGTGCACAGATGATGTTGACTATATGAAGTTCCGTAGCATGGTGCGCGACCCCGGGTTTCAAAAAGATTTTCTCGCCAAACCCCTGCAACAGCGCAGGCAAATTGCGCGCTCAATGCGCGACAGCAGCCAGCTGGCCACCGCAGAGAAAAAGCCCGAGATTATGGACGTCAACCAGGCTGCGGTTGAAAAAGCCATGCAGCAGCACGATGTCAGCCTGCTAATACACGGCCACACACACCGCCCCTCTATCCATCATTTTGATATTCAAACCAGGCGCTGCACCCGCGTGGTGCTGGCAGACTGGTATGAAACCGGAAGTTACCTGGTGCTTGATAAACATGACACGCCGGTGTTGATGGATTTTGTATAACAATTATATTCACCTGTGCGCCTTATTATTTGAGCACAACACGCTATTCACAGCCTGTGTTGATCATCACCGGGAATTAATTACGCGGTAGTGCGTCTATATTAAAAACCTGGCAAGTAGATTTCCGGTTTTAATACCCGCTTGCACCTGCGCGGGAAAACGACCGGGCTAATTCAAGGCCACACATTCAAGGAGAGCACGATGAAAACCTGTTTATTAATAGTATCCGCCCTGATTGTATCCACCAACCTGATGGCGGCAGACGGAATGATGAATATAAAAAGCAGCCAGAGTGTTAAGCAGACTGCCGATCGGCTGGTCGAAATATTGAATAACAAAGGCATGACCGTATTTAATCGCATCGGTCATTCAGACGCTGCCAGCGGCGTGGGCATTGATTTACGTGATACCGAGCTTGTCATCTTTGGCAATCCCAAAGCAGGCAGCCCGTTGATGAAATGCCAGCAAAGTGTAGCCATTGATCTGCCGCAAAAAACACTAATCTGGCAGGACGCCGATTCCACCGTGTGGATATCATACAACGACCCTGCATACCTCAAACAAAGGCATGCGATTAGCGGTTGCGATGAAGCGCTGAATAAAATCGGCAAGGCACTGGCGGGCATAACAAAAGCGGCTGCACAATAACTATTCTACCGGGCCTGTTTTAGTCGACTTTAGCCTGCTATTTAAGGCTTAATCGTCCGACGCACAATTGTATTTTC
>JBATHJ010000167.1:0-3042 GCA_049666625.1 Gammaproteobacteria bacterium
ATCGGTGATGGCACCCTGATCATCCACCTCGGCATGTCTGGCAGTTTAAAAATATGCGCGCCGGCGTCGAGTTTTGACAGGCATGACCACTTCGAACTCGTATTCGACAATAATAAAGTGTTGCGCCTGCGTGATCCGAGAAAATTCGGCTGCGTGTTATGGACTGATAAACCCGTAGAAGAACATAAGCTGCTGGCAAAACTCGGCCCCGAACCCCTGAGTGAAGAATTTAATAGCGAACTATTGCACAGCACATCACGCAAACGCAGCTGTTCGATTAAATCATTTATCATGAACAGCCACATCGTCGTCGGGGTGGGAAATATTTATGCCTGCGAATCCTTGTTCATGGCTGGCATCAGCCCGAAACGCAAAGCCGGCAACCTGAGTCGCGCACGTTGTGAAAAACTGGTAGCCGCTATCAAGCAGGTTTTGGCCGACGCCATCACCCAGGGCGGCACTACGCTGCGAGACTTTACCCGCGAAAACGGTCAACCGGGTTATTTTGCACAAAAACTTTTTGTCTACGGCAAAGCCGGTGAGCCCTGCCAGCAATGTGGTAACATAATCAAACAGTTCACCCAGCAACAGCGCTCATCGTTTTATTGCACGCGTTGTCAGAAATAATATGAAAGCACTCTGGCTTGTTATTTATTTCACGGTATTAATCTGGTCTGCGATCAACCCTGCAGATATGCCCACCTGGTTTCTCGAAGTATCACCGGCACTCATCGGCATTGCCGTGTTGTGGTATACGCGCAGTAGTTTTCCGCTAACGCCGCTGACCTACTGGTTAATACTGCTTCATTGCGTCGTACTCATGATCGGTGGCCACTATACCTATGCAGAAGTACCGCTGGGCGAATGGGCGCGCGAGCTGTTTTCACTCGAACGCAATAACTATGACAAGCTCGGGCACCTGGTGCAGGGATTTGTCCCGGCGATTATTGCACGCGAAATTATTCTACGGCGCGAGATTATTCATTCACGCGCATGGTGCGATTTTTTTGCAGTGTGTTTCTGCCTGGCATTCAGCGCATTTTATGAAATGATTGAATGGTGGGTTGCGCTGCTCAGTGATGAAGCTGCGGATGCATTTCTCGGCACTCAGGGATATGTATGGGACACCCAGTCTGACATGGCACACGCACTGGTCGGCGCTATCCTGGCGGTCGTTGTTCTCGGAAACTATCACACCAGGCAAATGCGCGCACGCGCATACATCCGCTGATCGTCGAGGCTTGAAACCCCGCATAGAGTGGGCAATACTGCGCTATGAAAATTTTCCTCAGCTTTATCACGAGTTCTACGCGCCTCGGCTTCTGGCTGGGCATTGTGCTGTTCTTTGTGATCGAAAACCTGGCGATCTTTCCTGATGCAACTGTCACTCATATGGCTGCTGTTGCTGCGCTGATGGTGACCTGGTGGATAAGTGAAGCACTGCCGCTCGCTGTCACTGCGCTGGTTCCACTTGCCGCCTTTCCGTTACTGGGCATCACCTCCGGCAAAGACGTTGCCGATGTATACATCAATTCGACCATTTTTCTTTTCATCGGCGGCTTTGTTCTGGCCCTGGCAATGCAACGCTGGGGCCTGCACAAACGCATCGCGTTACGTGTCATCGGCTGGTTTAATGGCAGCGCGCGTATGATGGTGATGGGTTTCATGCTGACCAGTGCCGGTCTGTCGATGTGGATATCGAATACCGCGACTGCGACCATGTTGTTACCGATTGGCATGGCCGTGTATGCACGCTGCGCCGAAGTGCTTGATGAAAAAGAACGCCAGCAAATACTCACCGCACTCATGCTGGGGATAGCGTATTCCTGCTCGATCGGCGGCGTTGCAACGCTCATTGGCACGCCTCCCAATATGGCGATGCAAAGAATTTTCAGCATTACTTTCCCGGATGCACCGGTGATCAGTTTTGCACAATGGTTTCTGTTTGCGCTACCGCTTGCGGTCAGTATGTTGCTGCTCTGCTGGTATGTCATCACCCGGCGTTATACCGGTAAATCATTCAGCTCACTCGAGGGACTCAGCACCGACATCAGCGCACCAGCAACACCGATGAGTTATGAAGAAAAAGTTGTCACCGCCGTTTTCAGCCTGACTGCCCTGTGCTGGATTTTTCGCAACAACATCGTGCTGGGCGAATTTATAATACCCGGCTGGTCAGGCCTGTTTGCACATCCAGACTACTTTGATGATGGCAGCGTAGCGATGACATCTGCACTGCTGCTATTCAGCCTGTCGAGCAAAGATAAAAGCCGGTACCAGAAGATTGTCGACATTGACACTATTGCAGAAATACCCTGGCGCATTGTTCTGTTGTTTGGCGGCGGATTTGCGCTGGCCAAAGGCTTTAGCGACAGCGGCCTGGCAGAATTCACCGGACGGCAGTTTATCGACCTTCAGGACCTGGATACATTGTCCTTGATTGCAGGCACGACTTCGATCGTGGTTTTTCTGACTGAAGTTACTTCCAATACTGCCACTGCTCAAATGCTGCTGCCACTGGTCGCCAGCGTGGCGCAAAGCATCGAAGTCAATCCCCTGCTATTAATGATCCCGGTCACGCTTGCAGCGTCGATGGCGTTTATGATGCCGGTTGCAACGCCGCCAAATGCAATCGTGTTCGCCTCGGGGCAGTTACGCATACGTGATATGGCGACCACCGGCCTGATCATCAATCTTATGGCAATTGTATTAATCACCCTGTTTACCTGGCTCTGGGGAATGCTGCTGTTTGATATTCAACTCCAGTCATTTCCTGACTGGGCACGATGATATCACTAGCGTTTAAAACTACTCAGCTCTCAATTAGATGTGCGTTCGCCATGTGGCTGTCAGTATCTATATCTACCGCAGAAAACTATGCTTATTACCAGCCACATGATTTTGGCTCTGATGCGCTGTATTCACCACTCGGTAACTTTCTGAGTTATTCATTTGATACCTTGCAACTGCCAGACAGTTTCGATACCAGTGATTTCCGGGAGCATACAAACGAAGTCTTTGATCATCTACGCCACCCGCGTC
>JBATHJ010000168.1:0-3749 GCA_049666625.1 Gammaproteobacteria bacterium
TTGTCATTTGTCACCGACCCCTTTTAATTTCCAGACTGATGTCAGCCACTATGCACTTGTCACTGATTTCGACCCGGACACCAACCGCGTCGTAGCAGAAGGCCCGATACGCCCGTCATCAGAGTCAATGACTCATGGCGTTATATACAGACTGCACGACTCGGTGAATTGTGTGCTGCATGTTCATTCCCCGGCCATCTGGAATGCGGCATCAGAACTAGCACTTCCCATGGCCCGTCCGAAAGTGGCCTATGGCACGCCCGAGATGGCCTCAGAAGTCACTCGTCTGTTCAGAGAAACCGACGTACATGAGCGAGGTATTTTCGCCATGGCCGGTCATCGGGATGGCATCGTTGCATTCGGATCGTCACCCGAGATAGCGGGTGTTACATTAATTAAAACGCTGGCACGAAGTAACAGATAACATGGCCTTCCCCCTGTTATTTCCGCTGCCGTGCATTGCAAACACTGCGGAGTGGTTTTGCACATCAAAACTATGGGTGTGGACTAGCAGGCGGGCCCGCACCTGAGCCCTTATCTATAACTGTGCATCCCAGAATTGCAAGCTCCAGTAATTCTTCCGCAATTTCAATCCACTGAGCTGGCATTAACTTGAGCAGCTTTCAAAAAGGTGAAAAGAGGTCTGAACCCCGGTTTTCTGCCACCCGGTTATCTGTTAGCTTCCAGGTGGTAACAAAATATCAAAAACACCCAATTTATCTCGTAATATTGACGATTATCATTGTTATTAAAGTGAATAAGTTTGATATTGGGTCATCTATAAATTTTTTGATAGTTAAGGGCGGGGTTCGATACCATTCAGGTGGATGTCGTGATGCCCAGTTTATAAATATTCGTATAGAGACATTATCGTGAAAAAATATCAAATGATTAAGCTGCTTGCTACTATGGGTGTTATTGTCGGCATGCTGGTCAGCATGCTTGCCAATGCAGCCTATAAGGTAGACAGCATGCCTGCTATTCAAAATGGCTTTCCTGCAAGCATGGCAGACTGGATGAACAATCCGCAGAATTATGCCTGGAATCCGCTAAACGTAAGACTGGGCGCTCACCCAGATCGCTCTTCTGGTGTCGTCTATATTTTCCCGGATGCAACAACTGCGAATGCCTGGTGGGATCCACTCGCAAACCCCAATGCTATGCCAGCTACCATTCCGGATGATGCTGTCGCCTATATTCACTGGAAAATGGATAACAATAGTGGCAAATTTCCAGGCATCATGACAATTAGCGATGACAAGAATTTCAAGACTAATAACTGCATCATGTCTTCCGGAGATAATATTCCTGTCGATGTCAATTCGAACGGCCTTTACGACGATAATGTTTTTCAAGCTAAAACCTGCAGCAACCCGCGCGGTTCATCCAAACGTTTCAAGCTGGTTGTTTTAAAGGCCGACGCCCCCATCGACCTGGTGTTTAATACTACCAGTACTGTGTTCAATAACGATGATGCGATTCACACCACCGGTGATTTAACAGAACTCGTTTATGACAACTATGAAGATCCGCCGCTGCCTGGTGATGACCCTGTAACAGATGACATCTTCCGCATGTATCGTTATATCATGAAGTTTGGCAACGGCACCGCTACTGACTCCGCGAGCGAAGTCCGTGATGGCACCCGACTGATCGGTATCAAACTAGAACTGGGTTATGGCCTTGGCCCCAATCCTGGTGACTTTACTCCCACCATCACCGACGACCCGAACACCCCCCTGGTGAATGAGTCCGAGGGCCTCGAATATGATTTAAGACTGTGTATTGCAGACCGATATTTCGATGAAAAATCTGCTCAAACAAACCCAGGCATGAGTGACTGCGATCCGGGCTGGACCGAGCTCTGGCTAGAAAACGAATTTGCAGTATTCTCACCCAGCATGTATTCAACAATTATTGATAAACGCCAGCCGGGTGTCGGTGGCTACTGGGACAAGAACCCCGCGGGCATTTATGCACCACAAATACAAACCGCCCACCTGCTGGATAGTGGCTCAGGTAACTACGTGCCCAATTCCAGATACCCATCTCCGCCAGAACCGTTTGTAGCTTATGACCCATTTGACCCTGCCGGCCAGATTGGGCAGGTCACTTCCAGTTATTTTGATGTCGCTTCATCACAGGGAGCTGGTGCAGGAGTTTCTTTCCCGAATAATATGTTTGGCTACCTGATGTACTACGGCGTTTTGGCGAACGGTGACAGCGGAAATATATCCAGCGGAATCTACCGTGATGATGATGGCTACTCCGAAACCGAGGGCGGTCTATATGCATGGTGGGATGGAACCAGCCCGAACTGTTGCTATCGCTGGGGCATCGACCGTGACTTCGACGGCGTTCCCGGCCCTGATGCATGGGAAATTGTCAGTGACGCACATCTGGCATGGATGGCCTCACGCCCGATGGATAATAATAATTTTCAGGGGACGCAACGATATAGCATTGGCTACATGGATGACATGGCCAGTTTGAACAGTGACACATTTATCAAGATCACGCCCGCTTATAAAGTTGCCGATCATCCAGCTTTTACGGTTCGCTTCACTGCTCAATCAGTTGATGATGCCATCAACAAAGGGTGGATCAATCCTGCTACTGATCCAGGCATTCTCGATGGCCCCTGGATCGCCAATGGACCCATGGGCTTCGGTCAATTCCCCGATGTCACGCCTGTTGATCCTGATGCTCCTGATGCTCCAACGCTGACAACCCCGAGCAGTGATAGTGGCGGCTGGTGCTCATACAACCCAGGCGGTCGCTTCGATCCAGTCCTCCCTGGACTGCTGTTGGCCGGAATCGCTTACCTCGGCTGGAGGTTGAAGCAGGGATAACTGGAGACAGACCACGATTTTGCACCCCAGGTCAGCGCAGACTTAATTATTCTGGGTCGGCACGCAGTGTTGAAAAATATTAGCGGGGACTGCGTGCCGACTCAGATTTAGCGTTATAAGCTCACCACTGGCCCGGCATTACATATTTCCGGATCGGTCTCGTCGCTGAAGTGACGGAAATTATCCTGGAACATTTGCGCCACTGCCCGCGCCTGCGCCTGGTAGGCGGCGGCGTCTTTCCAGGTGCTCGCCGGTTGCAGCACGTCGTCGGGTATGCCAGGACAATGCCGTGGCACCGCCACGCGGAAAATCGGGTCGACGTCCATCGGCACATCATCCAGTTCACCGTGTAATGCAGCATTCAACATCGCGCGGGTATGGTGAATATCCATGCGCTCGCCGACACCGTACGGCCCGCCTGACCAGCCGGTATTGATCAACCAGCAACGCACCTTGTGTTTGCGGATTTTTTCGCCCAGCAGCTTGCCGTAGAGCGACTGGTGCAGGGGCATGAATGGCGCACCGAAACATGCGCTGAAGGTTGCCCTGGGTGTATCGATACCTGTCTCCGTGCCCGCGACCTTGGCGGTGTAACCCGAGAGGAAATGGTACATCGCCTGTTCTGAGGTCAGGCGCGATATCGGCGGCAATACGCCAAAGGCATCGCAGGTGAGCATGACAATATCTTTGGGGTGGCCGCCGATACCGGGATAAATCGCATTGGGAATATGGGTGACGGGATAGGACGCACGGGTATTCTCCGTCAGCCTGTCATCGTTGAGATCAAGTCGTCGGTGCCGCGTACCCATGCCCACGTTTTCCAGGATAGTGCCGAACTGTCGCGTGGTGGCGTAAATTAACGGCTCGTGTTCTTTTGACAGGTTAATCACCTTGGCA
>JBATHJ010000169.1:0-1964 GCA_049666625.1 Gammaproteobacteria bacterium
GATTGGCTATGACGATACCAGTGAATCATCAGATACTGGCGCATTCAACAACAGCAGCTTCTTTTACTCGCTTGGCTATCGCTACGATTTTTAAAACATCACGCTATAATCGAAGCACAAAAAAACGGGCTCCTGGCCCGTTGTTTTTTGCATACATCGCTGGATTAAATATCCATCAAAACAGGAAGCCGATGACCGCGCCAAGGCTGTTGCCCCTGATTGAACCACCAAACTGGCTGTCATAATCAATCAGCGTCACGCGGCCACCAACATACCAGTCACGCGTAAAATTTCCATTACTGTTGTAATCGAACGCAAACACGAAACCGATTGAGTCATCAAATTTTACCGTGCCAGAGGGACCCACCGAAAGAGGCACGTCTGAGGTGAACTCAGGTGAAAGATGGTAAGTAATACCGCCACCCAGCATCCAGTAGGTATAACGTTGCATGACAAGAAATTCGAGCGGTACGCGGGAAAAATCCAGGTCACCGTTGTCTGCATTGATGCTGTCAAACTTGTATCCAATGGAGAAACGCCCCTGCAATGTGTCTGACAGCTCGGTATGCACACCGACCGCCAGGCTGAGCAATTCACCCGCCTTGATCTTTTCAGTGTCACCACTGGTGAATGTAACACCGACCATGGTCTCACCACCGACATGAATACCGCCTTCAAAAAACAGTCCGGTGGCCGAAGCCTGCGATGACAGGCAAAGCATAACGCCCGCGCTGAATACATGTGAAATCTTCATGATACCCCTTCCTCTCTGTGAAATAACGTTAGCGCAGGATGCTGCCACGTGTTGCACATCACTGCAATTCCATTAGTCGAATTTATCTGTCACTGCGCCTTCCGATGCCGAGCTCACCTGGCGTGCATATTTCGCCAGTACGCCACGACTTTCGCGAATCGCCGGAGGCGTCCACTTTGCCAGTCTTGCATCGATTTCAGCCTGGGGAATATCCAGCGTGATTTCACGTTTTTCGGCGTCGATGGTAATGCCGTCGCCGGTCTGCACAATCGCAATCGGGCCGCCGACCGCAGCTTCAGGTGTAACATGACCCACCACGAAACCGTGACTGCCACCGGAAAAACGCCCGTCGGTGATCAGTGCCACGTCCTTGCCCATGCCCTTGCCCATGATGGCGCCGGTCGGGCTTAACATTTCACGCATGCCGGGGCCGCCCACCGGGCCTTCGTGGCGAATAACCAGTACATCGCGCTTGACCACGGTGCCATCGAGAATGGCTTTCAACGCGGATTCTTCGGATTCAAATACGCGTGCGTTGCCACTGAACACCAGGCCTTCCTTGCCGGAAATTTTTGCCACCGACCCGGTCGGCGCGAGATTGCCGTAGAGCACCACCAGGTGACTGTCTTTCTTGATCGGGTTACTCATCGGCCGCACGATGTCCTGCTCCGCAGGGTAGGGTTTTACAGTTGCGAGATTTTCAGCCATGGTTTTGCCGGTCACGGTCATGCAGTCGCCGTGCAACAGGCCGGCATCGAGCAGTATTTTCATTAACGGCTGAATGCCGCCAATGGCAATCAGTTCGGACATCAAATATTTACCACTGGGTTTGACATCGGCCAGCACCGGCACTTTCGCACCGATCCTGGTGAAATCATCGAGTTCGAGTTTAACGCCGGCGGTATGCGCCATCGCCAGCAGGTGCAATACCGCGTTGGTCGAACCGCCGAGTGCGATGACCACGGTGATGGCATTCTCGAATGCCTCGCGGGTCATAATATCGCAGGGCTTGATGTCTTTTTCGATCAGGGCCATCACTGCTTCACCGGCGCGGTGGCAGTCATTTTTCTTGGCCTCGGACACCGCTTCCTGTGCCGAGCTGTTGGGCAGGCTCATGCCCAGGGCTTCGATTGCTGACGCCATGGTGTTGGCGGTATACATCCCGCCGCAGGAACCTGGGCCGGGAATCGCGGTATGCTCGACTTCACTG
>JBATHJ010000170.1:0-13315 GCA_049666625.1 Gammaproteobacteria bacterium
GAATAAAATGCTGTTCCAGCTCGGCCATGACGTGATCAAGCTCACCGCTAGCCACCATGTTACCCAGTTCATCAAGCGCATAAAATGCATGGGTTTTACGATCGTGGCTGACACACACTGCCATCACTTCATCGGCGCCACCGCGGAAAATTTCAAAGGTTTCCGCACCATTTTCGCCCTTGCTGAAATGCCAGCGCGTTGCACGACCGTGCGCAATAACATGACCGCCAAAACTGGCCAGGCGCTCGTGGTCTTTTTTGCTGAGGTGGTTTTCGGCTAGTTTTATGATTTCTGACATGGTTGCCCTGTTGATTCTATGCTGGCATCGTATTTTTGATGCTGTCGGGTTGACGCATTTAATGAGTGGTATAGCAGGATATTAGCAGTGATATAAATTTGTGACAAATCGAAAAATGTCATCGACGCTCGAAGATATAATCAATACTTATGTCCCGCGCTACCCTGCGCAATCGATTTAATTATCGACCATTCCGTTTTTATTACTCAGGGACAGACACCACAATCGCCGTTGGTGGAACCGTAAGAACAGGCGCAGGAGCAAGTAGTATTCAGCATATTTAACTTGGGCGCCCTGTCCAGCACGGTCTGACCCTCACTCAGGAAGTAGTCGTACGGACAATAAAAAGTCGTAGGTGTGAAAAGATTCGTATCCAGTATCATCGGCGAAGCAATACTGCCGTCAGCGACCAGGAAGTTGGCGGCCAGCAGATCAGCCCAGGTGTCCGCCGGGTCTTTATAGAACACACTGAAATGCAGATGGGGATACCTGTCCGCCATCACTTTCGAAATCACCAGATCACCAATCTTGTCACCGCGTTTCACGCTTTGACCCACGCTCACGGCAATACTGTTGTCCTGTTCGGTATTGGTAGCGACATCAGCGCTCTGCGGTTCAAAGTTCAAAATCAGGTGCCAGTAAGTATCGAGCTGAAGAATCAGGAAATAACTGGTCAGCATGGCACCGCTGGGCGCTTTGACGTAATACACCACCTCGCCATCCGCCGGCGCGATCACCGAGACTTTACGCATATCGCTGGTACCCGCGAGATCAAGATACAGCGGTACAATATCGATACCGCCATGGGTTTCACCGCTGGTGTTCCAGGGATAGAGCGCGAAATTATGAATCTCGGCGACAACTGACGTATCCTCGATGGGAAACGTAAGTTCGACTGGTTTAGCGGGAACACTGTCTTCTGAACAGCCAGATATGATGAATGAAATCGAGATAAGCGCGAGGGCGATGGTTTGTAAAATGATACGCATTTGTAGACTCTCTCGTGATTCTGAATCAGAGACTGGGATAAGAACCCGACCGCCACAGCATAAAATATCCATGCTGGTTTACAAGAGAAAGGATAATACAAGTGTTTGGTAGTGACTGTGATTTGCATCAATACTTTATTGAGCACCGAAGGATATAGATTGATTATCGCTTAAATAAATCCGTCCCCTTTAATTGGTTTTATGTTTCTGAAAACAAGCGCTTTTAATTCCCCCTTACAGCTTGCCGAGTCGTGGCACTTTGGTAGCGGCAATTGGGCAGGAAGCCCAATTGAGTCTCGTGCGCAGGACGCGCATCGAGACGACGCGTAGGCAAAGTGACGCGGCTCGGGCACCCCATGTGTTTTTTACATGGGGCAAGGTGTTTACAAAATACGTCCTGTATTTTGCCCTACGGGCCAGCGATAAAACTGCTGTTCAAATTTGCTCCAGGCAAATTTAGTGGGGCGGCACTTTTTGGTTACTTTTGCTTGCTGTAGAGAAAAAGTAACTCGCCCGTGGGTGCGACTACCCACTACCACGATATATCAACACAGTTAAATGTTGGGGTTCGCTCGCTCACCCCAACCTACAAACAAGATCCTTCGCAAAAACGGCTCAGGATGACAAGACTTAAAGAATTAAGACACTCGATGCCAGCGTTACTCCGGGCTTCCTGCCCTCCGCCTTTCATGCCGCACTTCGTGCGTTCAAATCGTTCCATACGATTTAGTCGCTGGCATGACAAAGCTACAGCTGAACCCACCTAACCCCTTCCAGCAACACCCTCACCACCCCGCTAATCACCAACGCCACCCCCACCGACAACGCAATCGAGAAAAATGCATCGCGCCTGCCGATAGTTTTGAGCATCACCGCAAACGTAGAAATACACGGAATATAGAAAGTGAGAAAAATAAGAAAGGTAATAATCTGCACCCAGTCAAGATACTGCCCGATCTCAAACGTGCCGAGCGCCTGGTAAATCATCAGCAGCGAAAGTTCCTTGCGCAATACACCGAACAATATCGGCACACCTAACACTACCGGCAGCCCCAGCCACCAGCTGGTGATGGGCGTGAATACCGTGTTGATCACAGCATCGGCACCGACATGACTTAGCAGTGCGAGTACGATGCTGCCGCCGACCAGCAGTGGTGTGACAATGGTGAGAATATCGCTGGTGCGCATCCAGGTTTTACTGATGATCGATTTCGCACCAGGCAAAACATAGTCCGGAATTTCGATCAGCTGACCGGGGCCGGTTTCGGGGTAACGCCGGGTGAGCAGGCGGCCGAGCAGCGCGATCACGATCATGGTGAGCATGAATACCGCGAACACACCGATGCCACCAAGATACTTGCCGCCGATGGCGAGAATTATGGCCGAGCGCGCCGAGCACGGCACAAAGGTAATCAGCAAGGAGGCAACAATGCGATCACGCCCACTGGCCACCGCGGCGGCGCCGGAGATGGCCGGTACATTACAGCCCAGGCCGAGCAGGAACGGCAGTGCCACGCCACCGTGCAGACCGATCTTATGAAAACCGCGGTCGACCACGAACGCGATGCGCTGCATGATGCCGGCTTCTTCCAGCCACACCAGCAACAACACCAGCGGAATCATGTAAGGAATGACAATCCCGACAAGTCCAATCAGGCCATCGGTGACGGCACGCGCCACCACCCCGCTGGTGCTGGTCGGTTGCCAGTCGGAAATCGCGTCGATCAGCCTGGCCGCGGTAATACTGTCGAGATAGACGCTGCCTTCGAACACCACGAACAGCACCAGTGCAAACACCGCGAGACTGCCCAGCAGACCCCATTGCGGGTGCAGGAAGAGTTCGTCCGCCCAGTAACGCCAGTTGCGTGATTTTTGCGGCGGACCTAAACGCGTAACGCTTTCGAATATGGTGGCGACACGGTGATGGCGGTCGGCGTGCAGTTCTTCCGCCAGCGGGCGCGGCATCGACTGCTCCGACTCGGCGCGCAGGCGGTTGATTTCTGCGATGCGCCCGGGGAAATGCTGACCGAGTTCAGCCATGAAATAACTGTCATTGGCAGCGACTTGCATCAGCAGGAACGAATACGAAACTTTAAAGGCTTTCTGCAACGCGGCATCGTGCAGCGCGGTGTTGAGCGGTTGCAACGCCTTGACAATGTAATCACTGGGCCGCTGTGGATGCGGGTATTCGCCTTCACGCACCGCGTGTACCGCGGCGGTGAACAGGTCGGTAATGCCGTGCCCCATCAGCGCCACCGTGGGTACCACCGGGATACCGAGCTGCTGGCTCAGAGTTTTGCTGTTGATGTGAATGCCTTTTTTGCGCGCTACATCCATCATGTTCAGCGCCAGCACCATCGGCTTGCCTATCTGGCTGAGTTCGATGGTGAGTTCAAGATGGCGCTCCAGCGCGGTGGCATCGACCACCTGGATAATCACATCGGGTGGCGCGAACGGCGCCGGTTGCACCCCGGCTTCGTGCGCCGACACCAGCGGTAATTCGTCACCCCAGAGCAGGTACTGCAGGGTAACCAGGTCTTCGCGCGGCAGGTTATTGAGCGACTGGATACTGGGCAGCGACACCAGCCGGGCTTCGTCAAAACCGATCTGCACCGGGCATTCACTATATATGTGGTCAGCGTTGGCGAGCTCACCGGTGTGAATAGCTGTGGACGAGACTGCATCGAACAAAGTGCTTTTGCCGCTGTTGGGCATGCCCACCAGCGCGATGCGCAGGCGTTTCTGGCCGCGAAATACCGGGGTTTCTAGCGGGACGCTAAATTGTGGCTGGGGCGGTTGCTTGTTCATGTACTTATTGTGCACACATTAAACTGTTGCTGACAAATAATAACAATTGCGTCTGGCTATCACGTTTGGCTATCGAGTCTGTCAATCACACCTGGCCTTGCCAGGCACTGCTGCCCGGGTCGGGTCGGGTCGGGTCGCTACGCTGCTCTTTCTGTCAACACAAGTGATGAGCGTGTACGCGTTTCGACGGGCTCCATATCAAAACCCATTTGACTCAGCATCGACAGAAGATTATCGACTGTGAATTTGTTTATTTTACCTGTCATCAAATCACTGATTCTGGACTGCGTAATACCCAGCTCTTCAGCTGCCTGTTGCTGGGTATAGCCATTTTCATTTATCCACTGTGTAATCTTGCTCATTAGAAATGCGCGCACGCGCAAGTTGCCTGACTCGGCCTGATCAAAACCCAGGTCTTTGAATACATCACCACTTGATTTATGAATAGCCATTATTTTTTCCTCATCACTTCGTTGTAGCGCCTTTTTGCCAGGTTAATATCGCCATGAGGTGTGGTCTTTGTAGTTTTCTGGAACGCATGCAATACATAGACTCCATCATTCTTTACCAGCACGTAGAAAACCCTGTAAGCATTTTTCGATACTCTAATGCGAATTTCCCTGACACCCTGCCCCACAGTTTTCATTGGCTTCCAGTTGGAGGGCTCTATGCCAGACTGAATCATATGTAGCTGGTAACCCGCAATCTGCACAACCTCAATCGGGAACTTTTTTAAGTCATCCAGTGACGTGCCCACCCAGTACAAATCCATAGTTTCAGCCATGTGACGATTATATAAATAAATAGATAAATTATCTATTATTTTATATATTTATTTATGATGACTAAATGCCAGACCAGGCCGCCTTACACAACAATTACATCATTAACAACAAGTTACCGCACTCACTCACTTCAGCGCTCCAGCCCTCTGCCAGCCAGGTGGTCGAACTGGTTTCTGTGATCAATGCCGGCCCGGTGATTTTCTGCGCCACGGATAATGCTGCACGATTGATTACCGGTACTGGCTCGGCAGCACCTGGCATAGCAGTGAAATCTTCGCACAAGGCCTCAGTGGGTTTCCATGCAGGCAGTTTCAACGCCGGTTGTTGCACGCTTGCGCGCACACGCAAATTGACCAGCTCGATGTCGGTATCGATGCGGTGGCCGTATTGATGTTCATGCGCGCGGTGAAAATCTTCGGCGAGCATGGCGAGGTTTTTCCATGGCAGGTTGAGAGTGTTGCTCTGGCCGCGGTAGCGGGCATCGATGGTTAATTGCGTTTTTATATCGTAGCGCTGCAGAACACTGGATCCCGGCCTTCGCCGGGATGACGGAATATTTTTAATTGTGCCTGGATCATCAACAGAAAAAGCCTGCATTGCTTGTTCGACCAGTTCGGCAAAAGACTGCGCAAGCGTATGTTCATTGCACGCACTCAGCAGCGCATTGATACTGCGCGAACGCTCGCGAACGGGTTCGGCGGCGAGCATGCCAAGTGCGGAAAGCACGCCGGCGTGTACCGGTACAATCGCGCGCTGCATGCCGAGCGCTTCGGCGAGTGCACATACGTGCAAACCACCGGCGCCGCCAAAACTGACCAGTGCATATTCTTTGGGGTCTTCACCACGCTGAACCGACATCACCCGCAGCGCTCGCACCATGTGATCGTTCACCACGTCGATAATACCCTGCGCTGCCTGCTCAACCGTCAACCCGAGTCGACTGGCAATCTCGTCTACCGCCTGTTCAGCGCGGGCTTTATCGAGTTGCATACGCCCGCCGAGAAATGCCCCGGGCAATATTCGACCGAGCACGACGTTGGCGTCAGTCACCGTGGCGACACTGCCACCCTGCGCGTAACACGCGGGGCCGGGATCGGCACCGGCAGATTGCGGCCCGACCAGCAACAACCCGCCGGCATCAACGCTGGCAATCGAACCGCCGCCCGCACCGATGGTGTGCATGTCCACCATGGTTACGGCGACCGGGTGTCCGCCGATGTTTGCAGTTGTGGTAAAACCAGGCTGTTTATCGATGATGGATACATCCGTCGAGGTACCACCCATGTCAAACGTCAGCAGGCGATCAAAACCCGACTGTGCCGCGACAAACTGCGCGCCGCGCAAACCGCCCGCCGGGCCGGACAACAGCAAATGCACCGGGTAACGTCCGGCATAGTCGACACTGGCAGTGCCGCCCGAACTTTGCATTATGGACAGCTGCGCATCGGGCAGGGCAGATTGCAGGCGCAGTAAATACCCCTGCATCAGCGGGCCGACCATGGCATTGAGCGTGGTAGTCATACCGCGTTCGAATTCTTTATATTCCGGCAGTACATCAGAAGAGCGGCTGATAAACAGCGCGTTGCCAAAGTGTTCGACGAGCGCGGTTTCGATGCGCCGTTCTTCGCTGTCATCGATAAACGAAAACAACAGGTTGATTGCGACGGCTGCTGGTTCGAGTGGTGTTAGTTGTGCGCACAGCTGTTGCAGATCAGCATCCGTGACGCGTTGCAAATGTTCTCCCTGTGCAGTCAATCGCGACGCCACTTCGAGACAGTGTTCTGGCGCAATTAATGGCGCGGTTTTTATCGGTGTGAGATTATACAGTTCGGCGCGCGCCTGGCGTGCGATGCGCAGTACATCGGCAAATCCACGGTTGGTAATATAAACCGTTTTAACACCTTTGCCTTCGAGCACCGCGTTGGTGGCCACGGTGGAACCGTGCACGATTTGCAAATCAGCGGTCATATCGGTATTGAGACCGAGGTCAGCAATGCCCTGCAATATTGCGCGTTCGGGCGCGGCCGGTGTCGACAACACCTTGTGCAGACGAATTTTGCCGCAGTCGTCGATTAGCAGAAAATCAGTAAAAGTACCGCCGGTGTCTACGCCGAGAAATGCCATCAGGTGATTTTACGCGTTTTCTGTAAACCCGGCTGTGCTTTACGTAGGTTGGGTTGAGGAACGAAGCCCAACTTGATCAGCTGTGCGCATTTATTGCTGCCTGGCTGGGTATGTTGTTCACCATTGATATGTTTGTTTGTTGGGCTGCGCTTCTCTTAGCCCAACCTACGCCTGCTGCCCGACCGGGGTGCGTTGTTGGCCATTGATATGTTTGTTTGTTGGGCTGCGCTCGCTTAGCCCAACCTACGCCTCAACCCAATGCGCCAGGATTCATTCACCGAAATCACCAGTTATTACATCGATAGTGCCGCTACCCCAGTTAACATCGAGAATGCCAGATTCTATATATTGGTGAATTGTCGAGAGCTGCCAGTCGCTCGGCTTTGCTACATAGCCGTGTTTGACTGGATTGTAATGAATGTAATTCATATGATTCTCGAAATCGTGATCATTTCGTATTTTATGTTCCCAGAAACGCCGCTGCCAGATCCCTCTTTCACGCTTACTTCTACGGCTGGCAGATATTGTTTCATCAAGCTTCAACTGCCTGGAAAAACCGGATTTAATTAGTGACCATCGCTTTGAATAATCCATATCATTTTCTGGCAAGGTCCAGAGGGCATGGATATGATCAGGTAGCCTACCATGGCATCAATTGTGAATGGATGATCGTTTTCTACCTTGTCAATGGTCTGTTGTAATAACTTATGGTGTTCAGCCAGCCACTTCTGGCGCCTGTTTGCTATTACCACGGTGAAAAAATAACTGGCGCCTGGTGTTCTATTCCTTCTGTATTTCATCTGCCTTCCATGGTTGTGTTTGTTACTTTCTCTGCAGGGGCGCTTCACGTAGGTTGGGCTGAGGCACGAAGCCCAACATGACCAACAGTGCATATGTACTGCTGCACGACCGTGGTGCGTCGTTGGCCATTGATATGTTTGTTTGTTGGGCTGCGCTCGCTTAGCCCAACCTACGCCAATCAATGCGTCGTTGGCCATTGATATGTCTGGTTGTTGGGCTTCGTGCCTCAGCCCAACCTACGTCTACGTCAAACCAGATAACCTCAATCGGCTTGAGCCTTATTATCACCTGCTTTGTGGCGAATTTGTTTTAACACTTGCATAGAATCCTGTTTACTGAATAATAGCGTCGCATGTCCCTAGTAAACGTGAAAAACCTGGCGCGCTATTACGGTCAGCATTGCGCTGTCGACCATGTCAGCTTTGAGCTGAACGCGGGCGATATCCTCGGTTTCCTTGGCCCCAACGGCGCCGGCAAGTCGACCACCATGCAAATGCTGAGCGGCAACCTTGCGCCCAGCGAAGGCGAGATTTCCATCGACGGCGTGGACTTGCTGGACGCGCCGAAGGCCGCCAAATCAGCGCTGGGCTACCTGCCAGAATTACCCCCCTTATATAAGGAGTTGAGCGTCGATGAGTATTTGCGCTATTGCGCGCAGCTGCATCGCATCGCCAGGTCGGACATCGCCAGTGCGGTCGACCTGGCCAAACAGCGCTGCGGCCTGGGCCGGGAAGGCAAACGCCTGATTGGCAACCTGTCCAAGGGTTACCAGCAACGCGTTGGTATTGCCCAGGCGATCGTGCATTCACCGCGGGTGATTATTCTTGACGAACCCACCGTCGGACTCGACCCGATTCAGATACGCGAGATCCGCGAGCTGATTACCGAGCTTGGCAAGGAACACGGCATTATTCTTTCCACCCATATTCTTCCCGAAGTGCAGGCGGTGTGTAACCGCGTGCAGATCATCAACCGCGGCAAACTGGTGTTCGCTTCCGACATGGACAGCCTGCTGCAACGCCAGGAGACCGGGATTTTTGAAGTCGCATTTGCGCGCGCGCCTGCACTCGAGGTACTGAGCAAACTTCCCTATGTTACCGGCGTCAACGGCTCGGACTATGGGCGCTTCATCCTGACTACACACAATGTCAGCGCTGAACAAATTGCCAAAGATGCCGTCACCAATGACTGGGGCTTATTACGCCTGACCCCCACGCAACACAGCCTGGAACAAATTTTTATCGAGCTGGCCCTCGGGGACAACACGAGTGACAACGCGGGCGACACGTCAGGCAGCAAGGACACCAAAGCAGCATGATTTTCACCATAGCTTTTCGCGAACTGCGCAGCATGTTTTTGTCACCGCTGGCCTGGACCGTGCTGGCAGTCACCCAGGTCATCCTGGCGTGGATTTTCTTTACCCAGATCGATGCGTTTTTTGCTATCCAGTCACAGCTGACCACACTACCTAATGCACCCGGTGTGGTTGACCTCGTTGTCGCACCCCTGTTTGAAGTCTCGAGCATCATCCTGTTGATGGTGACGCCCTTGCTGACCATGCGGTTGATCAGCGAAGAACGCCGCAACGGCACGCTCAGCCTGTTGTTGTCAGCACCGCTCAGCAATACCGAAATCGTACTTGGAAAATATATTGGCATTGTGCTGTTCATGTTACTGTTTGTCTGCATGCTCAGCCTGATGCCGCTGTCATTATTATCCGGCGCCGAACTCGACCTCGGCAAACTCTTTGCCGGCTTGCTGGCGCTGTTTTTATTACTGGCAGCCTTTTCCGCCGCAGGACTATACATGTCTTCACTCACGCCCAGCCCGGTGATTGCCGCGGTGAGCACGTTTGGCCTGTTATTATTATTGTGGATCATCGAGCGCAATGCCGGCGGCAGTGCGTCAGCCGATGGCGCTCTTTCCTGGCTGTCACTGCTCAATCACTTTGCGCCGATGTTGCGTGGCATTATTGACACTGCAGACATCACTTACTTCGTGTTATTTATTACTGTATTTGTCATGCTCACAATTCGACAAATGGATTCGCAAAGGCTACAGAACTGATATGCGAATTAATAAACGACTGCGTTTCCAGCTGCAACTGCAAAAAATTATATTTATTGCACTGCTGCTGTGCGCCGCCGGCCTGGTCGCATGGCTCAGCCAGCAGTATTCAACACAGTTTGACTGGACTACCCATGCGCGTAACAGTCTTTCAAAAAGCAGCGTGGATTTACTCAAGGCACTGAAACACCCGGTGGCGGTGAACGTATATGTACAGGATGACCCGACCCTGCGCCAGGCAGTAGAAGAAATCCTGAAACGCTATCAACGTGTAAAACCTGATTTTGAATTTCGCCTGGTCAATCCTGACATTGATATCGAACAGGCGAGCCAGGATGAAATCAGCGCCTACGGCCAGGTGGTGATCAAGTACCAGGGGCGCAAGGAAAATATCGCCACGCTCGGTGAACAAAGTATTAGCAGCGCACTGTTACGGCTGAGTCGTGACACTGTGCGCAAGGTGCAGTTTCTTGGCGGCCATGGTGAGCGCGACCCGAATAATAATGACAACCGCGGTTACACCACACTGGCGGCACAATTGGGCAGCAAGGGCTTTATCGTCGAGCGCATAAACCTGCTACAGGATACGATTGATGCGCAAACTCAAATACTGGTGATTGCCGCACCGTCAAAAGCCCTGCTCGACGGTGAACGCGCTCATATCGAGCATTATATTAATGCCGGTGGCAACCTGCTGTGGCTGGCAGACCCTGGCGAACTCGCCGGTCTTAAGCCCGTTGCCGAACAGCTCGGACTTGAATTCCAGAACGGCATGGTGATGGATAACAATGTCAATCTGCGCGCGACCTTGCAAATAGAACACCCGGCAATCATTCCCGTGCTGGAGTATTACCCGCACGCAGTCACCAAAGGTATCGATTACAACACCCTGTTCCCGATTGCGCGCGGCATTGCTTTTAAACCCGACACAAATAGCGACTGGGAGCACAACGAGCTGTTCCGTTCTTTCGAAAAAAGCTGGACCGAAACCGGCGGCCTGTCCGAAGAGGTTGTATTCAACAGTGCCGATGGCGACATCGCAGGGCCGATTACGCTGGGCATTGCACTCGATCGTATTCTGCCGCTCACTGCCGTGCCGGGTGAAGACGAAAATGTAAATGCAGACAAGGCCAGCCAGCGCATCGTGGTGGTTGGCGACAGTGACTTTCTCGCCAATGCCTATATCGGTTCAGGCGCCAACCTTGCACTCGGCATGAATATATTCAACTGGCTGGCCGGTGATGATGACCTGATTGCAGTCGAACTCAAGGCAGCGCCCGACACCCAGCTGCAGCTCAATGACCTGCATATACTGTTTATCGGTTTCGGCTTTTTTATCGTACTGCCCGGTGTTTTATTGCTTGCTGGATTTGTTATCTGGTTTAAACGCCGCAAACGCTGATCGCCTGACATGCTGCCACGCTTATTAATCAACCTTGCACTGCTGGTGATAGTTATTGCCCTTGGCTTCTTTGTTTATCTTAAAAAAAATGAACCGCTGGACAATAACCGACTCACAGCGCTGGACACAAATGCCATTACCCATATTGAGATCCAGCATCGCTCACGCCTGACCATACTTGATAAATCAGGCAAGCACTGGCGCATGACACAACCTGTCGAGATTGACGCTAACGATTTTCGCATTAACACTCTGCTTGATATGCTCACCAGCAACAGCCTGGCCAGTTACGATGCCTCGACGTTGTCACTCGAGAAATACGCGCTTGCGCCCGCAGCTACGTCGATCACTTTCAATTCCACCACGATTGCATTCGGCAACACCAACCCGGTGAATCACAACCGCTATGTCATGATCGGCGACCGCGTGCACCTGGTCGCAGACATGTACTACCCGCTGCTATCTTCTCAGCTGGGCACCCTGGTATCCCAGTCGCTGTTGTCACGCGATGCGGTTATTAATCGCCTTGTGCTTCCCGAACAAACCCTGACGTTCAGCGATAATGCCTGGCGCAGTTCTGACCCCGGCATCAGCAGCGATGCGATTATCAAGACCCTGGATCACTGGCGCAACAGCCAGGCCTTTGGCGTGCACACCTACAATCCCCGGGCTTCACTCGGTCGCATCGAAGTCGGTATCGACGGTCAGGACGAACCGCTGGTGTTTGAAATCACCGATGTTGAACCCTGGCTGATTATTGCCCGCCCTGCACTGGACATTGAATATCATTTCAATCTTGAATTCTATGATCGCCTGCTGCGGCCGGGCGCGAGCAGCGGTGAGTTACCTGCTGACTTCCAGGATAATTCACAGTCTTTAACAGACGGGATACTGCAGCCATTGTAACGGCTGTTATACTTTTACCCGCCAGCGAATCCCGTATAATGCGGGCATAGCCACGATCCAACGAGGAATTAGCATGAACCGTTTCGGCTGGGATTCATTTTTAGTCCGTTTTGTATTTGCCATTGTCGTGGTGTTTAGCAGCTACAACCCGGAAGGTTATTCATATTATCACTGGGTGACAGAAGACTTCAGCAGCTTCAATGTATACAAGGCCTTTGTCGGCGTGATCCTGTTGATTGGCTGGGCGATCATGGCTCGCGCCACGGTGATGTCGCTCGGCATGATCGGCCTGCTACTGGCGGTCGCTTTTTTCGGCCTGCTGATCTGGCTGATTATTGACGTTTTCAACCTGACCACCGACAGCGCCCGCGCCATCACCTATATCGTTGAAGTGATGATCGCCAGCGTCCTCAGCATCGGGGTTTCCTGGTCACATATCCGGCGGCGCATTTCCGGCCAGGTGGATACTGACGAACTCGAACAGGACCTTTGATCCAGGCATTGTGTCCAGCAGATTTTACTGACATAGATTGCCTGCATCGGCTGGATACACATCATGCCCGAGCTGCCTGAAGTCGAAACCAGTCGCCGCGGGATTGAACCGCATATACTCGACCAGACCATCAAAAATGTCATCATTCGCCAGCACAAGTTGCGCTGGCCGATACCGCGCAAGCTGCCGGTGCTGTTAAAAAAACGCAGCGTCAACAGTGTCACGCGACGTGGCAAGTACCTGTTGCTGGGGATCGGTGATGGCACCCTGATCATCCATCTCGGTATGTCTGGCAGTATAAAAATATGCACGCCCGCGTCGAGTTTTGACAAGCACGACCACTTCGAACTCGTATTCCACAATAATAAAGTGTTGCGGCTGCGTGATCCGAGAAAATTCGGCTGCGTATTATGGACCGACACACCCGTTGAAGAACATAAACTGCTGGCAAAACTCGGCCCCGAACCCCTGAGCGATGAATTTAACAGCGAACAACTGCACAGCGCATCACGCAAGCGTAGCTGTTCGATTAAATCATTTATCATGAACAGCCACATCGTCGTCGGGGTGGGAAATATTTACGCCTGCGAATCGTTGTTCATGGCCGGCATCAGCCCGAAACGCAAAGCCGGCAACCTGAGC
>JBATHJ010000171.1:0-1533 GCA_049666625.1 Gammaproteobacteria bacterium
GCTTCGGCTGTGGTGCGCACGGTACTGCACTGGGTTTTTTGATGGAATATGAAAATCTTGATTTCGTCGATGCGGTTGAAGCGCTGGCATCGGAATACAATCTTGATGTACCACGGGAAAATCTTCCGGAAAATTACAAGTCAAACAAAGACGACCGCGATTCATTGTATGAGGCGCTCGAACAATGCGCCACCCTGTTTCAGCAGGAGCTGAAAACATCAACCCGCGCAATAGAATATTTAAAACAACGCGGACTTACCGGCGATGTCGCAAAAACCTACCAGCTTGGTTATGCGCCTGACGGCTGGAGCTACCTCACCGACACGCTGGCCGACAAGGAAGCCATGCGCAAGGCGTTGATCGACAGCGGTATGCTGGTAGAGAAATCACCCGGTAACTATTACGACCGTTTTCGCGATCGCATTATGTTTCCCATTATCGACAAGCGCGGCCGCATCATCGGTTTTGGTGGCCGCATTCTTGACCAGGGGGAACCGAAATATTTAAATTCCCCCGAGAGTACCGTATTCCATAAAGGCCTTGAACTTTACGGTTTATACCAGGCCCGCAAAGTAACGCGTGATCTACAACGCATTATTATTGTTGAAGGTTACATGGATGTGGTTGCGCTGGCACAACATGACATCACCTACGCAGTCGCATCGCTGGGCACTGCCACCACTCGCGAGCAGATCCAGACCAGCTTTCGCAGTGTGCGTGAAATAATTTTTTGCTACGACGGCGACAGTGCGGGCTACAAGGCAGCTTGGCGCGCACTTGAAAACACCTTGCCCATTATTCGCGATGGCATGATTGCCAGGTTCCTGTTTCTGCCCGGCGGTGAAGATCCGGACACAATGGTTCGCAAGGAAGGCAGGCAAAAGTTTGAACAACGCCTTGATACTGCCACACCATTATCAGACTTCATGTTTCAGCATTTACAAAAAGATGCTGATATCAGTACGAATGAAGGCAAGGCACGTCTCGCCGAACTGGCAAAACCGCTGTTATCAAAAATGCCAGACAGTGTTTTTCGTGACCTGTTAAATGCGCAGCTTGCATCCCTGGTTGGAATTTCCGCCGACAAGCTCAACACACCGTCAGCAACGCAGCCACAGCTTCCGGCCAGCAAACCCGCCGTAGCTTCGCGCAGCAGACAGGTAAGCTTGAGCGGTACACGCGATGCAGTCGCATTATTATTGCAATACCCTGCGCTTGCTGAACAGGCGGTAATACCCGAGGAATTTTCAGACTGCACGCTACAGGGATTGCCCTTGTTGTATCAGTTATATCAGACCATCAAGGCAACACCGGGGCTCAGTTGCGCTGCGTTACTCGAACGCTGGCGCGACAAAGACGAATTCCCGATACTTGAGAAGTTGCTACAACATAATGTACAGGGTACCGACGCGAGCGAAGATCGCGCGGCCGTCTACACCGACATGATTTCGCACCTGTCAAAAAATACCAGGATTTTCGTTTCGAACAGCTGCATGACAAGATGCTCAGCGGTGAGAAACTCAGCGATGAAGA
>JBATHJ010000172.1:0-2240 GCA_049666625.1 Gammaproteobacteria bacterium
CATCAGTGCCGGTTATGTCGTAGATGGAGCCCAGGTCCCAGTCAAACGTAATGTTGCCGGTGTTTGCATCGTAGGTCGTTATGGTTCCATTTGAAGTGGTGACCGGCGCAGCTTGCGCCAGCACGGGGCTGAGCAGCGAGGCCAATAATGCCAGGCAGCTCAAACAACAAGCTTTTGTGTTTGTTTTTTTCATTTAATAATCCTTCATACAAATAATAATTTATTGGAATTACTACTTTTCCGTTTTAGCAAGTACAGCTTCTTTTCAAAATATTCCCTGTAGCCAGGACTCTCCCCAGGTAACGCTGGCACTCGAGAGGAGTCGAGTGCCAGAGTCGGCATTACTTTGGAGAAGTACAGACTGTAACTTAGCTCTTGCGTCGACGCGCTACGCCAATCAGGCCTAACAGGCCTGAACCGAACAACCAGACGGCTGCTGGTACTGGTACTACTGGAGCATCAACACAGCCACCATCAGTTGACCAGCAGGCATTATCGTAATACATGCCTGAAGCTTCGTAGTTTCCTACAAGATTGTTAAAACCAAACTGGATAATGCCACCATTTGCCCAGATAGAATTCAGGGTCATCGAAAGTTGGCCATTCTGCCATGTGGTAGAACCCGCAGTATTGAGAGTGTCGTCTGCCAGTAAATTAAACGCTGCATCGAATACACGGATGAAGGCACCAACCTGTGTATCACCGGCTGGCCCGAAAGGGGAATCGGCTTCACGGAAGTCGAAATCAAATGTCCAGGTAGCTCCAGCAGCAGCTTCTGCACCATCGAAACTCTGCTGTATGAAGACACTAATGGCTTCTTGCGGCCTCGGTGCACCACCGGTGTGGACAGGAGCATTATCGTAGTTTGCATACATGTTCAAGTAGTCATTGCCGGCACCGTCATTGGCTAATGCGGTAATCTGAGGTCCGCTGGTTGAAGGTGCAAAACCGTAACCACCGGGAAAGCCACCATTGTCAGAAAAACCATTCCAGGGTGTGAAGAAAGCTGCAGCACCATACCCCTGAAAGTCATCACCATATTCAGAAAGAGCCGCATGGGAAACTGACGAGACCGCCAGCGCAGATGTTATCGCTACTGCAGTTAGACCGATCTTTTGAAATTTTTTCCGTAACATTTTGTATACCTCTTTGTAAAAACAATAGTTATTTGACGGACTTGCCGGATTGCAGAGTTCGTCATTAAATTGTCAGGATCCAACTAAAGCTCAGTAAAACATTGTGCGTATTACTGCAGCCTGACATTCATGCCGCTATATAGAAATATCTATATATGCTATATAGCAGCAAGAAGCATACCAAGGTAGATATCTTATTGTATTTACGGTGTATTTTAAATTTCTTCTATATAAGGAATTTATGATATGTAAAGTATCATGACAAACCAGCTAGCCCTAAAGCTGCGATTGATGAAATAACGATCATGATAATTTCCATAAATACAGGTAGATAGAGCCTGTTTTATGATTACACTATTGGTTTGTGTGTATTGCCGATAATATTTACATTGTCGGTATATTTTGCAGGGTGCTATATAGTTTCATTAATGCACTAATACGACGTTTAGGAAAGCCCTTAAAAACAGTGCTTTAGTGTCACGATGAGGTGATAATTTGCAATGCTCGGTTTCACAACCCTGGCAGAGTAGTTCATGTTACCGCTGAAGATACAAGATTCTGCGTTAAATAAATCCCGGCTGTTTCTTGCCAGATCATGATCAGAGAATTCAAGCAGATCAGGCACTCGAATAACTGGGCAGTGAATGCGTTTAAACGAGAGAAAATAAGGTTACTAATACGGAAAATTAAGCAGCATTTTTATCAATGTGAAGTGAACAGCGAATAAAAACCATCAGTAACACTAAAAATATAGGCAGTTTTATGTTCGCCAGCTGCCTCGCTGTGACAAATGCGACCAGACACTTGCTGTGTGTGATTATCTGGAAAGCGAAGCTTTACCTTAATTATGTCTTCTATCTCAAATTTTTCTTCCGACAGGAACAAAAATCCGCCTTTACCTATTTTTTCTATGTTGAACGATTTTTCAGATATGTGTCCCTGAATTTCACCATTCTTGTTCAATACCTGAATGCGATATTGTTGCCCCATGACTTTGGTCTCATTATTGTGCATTTTTATATTGATACTGGAAGTACCATTTACAATCGCAGCGTGTGAGCATACGCCCAGTGCCAGCTTACTTTTAAAACTAACGTATCAGCC
>JBATHJ010000173.1:0-1550 GCA_049666625.1 Gammaproteobacteria bacterium
CTACAGATCCAGTATATCTATTCGAGATTAAATCTCTATGAACACAGGACTGAAAGTCTTAAAAAAACAGGGGATAAATGCTATGCTGGACGATAGTGCATCCATCGCAGGAAAGAACATTATGCAATCCACCGACATTAAAAGCGCTGCTCATCAGCTGATAGACCTGTTACCCGAAGGCAGCACCTGGAATGACGCTATCCATGAAATGGTGGTTCGCCGGGAAATCGAACTGGGACTGGAAGACAGTAACGCTGACCGCACAACCGCTGTTGAAGATGTCAGAAAAGAATATGGCCTCGATAAATAATGCGAGTCCACTGGACTGGCCGTGCGAAAGCCCGGTTAAGAATGATCCACGACTACATCGCTGAAGACTCCCCGCAATCTGCTCTGCAAATGATTGATCGCATCACCGCCCGCAGCCAGCAACTCATAGAATTACCTCGCTCTGGTCGACGGGTTACCGAATACAAACATAATGATGTACGTGAATTACTGGAAAAACCTTTCCGGATTATTTACATCATCAAGCCGAATCAAATCGATGTATTAACTGTAATGCATTATCGGCAAATATTACCGCAGGATATCGAGCGGTTATAAGTTTCGAAAAACAAAGTGACGCGCTATTTTATCTAACCGTTACTAGTATTTAAAAAACTTGCAAATCCACTGTCACTTTTTTCTGCATACCTCCATCAAGGCCCCTTCGTCTGCGTCGCGAGCGCTTCGGCGACTTTCTGGCGTATGCGCTTCGAGGATTCGGTGCGCATGATCTGCCTGAGCACGGCTTCGTTCTCGGGGAAGCTGTTCAGGTTCTCACCCAGCAGAATGGCGATGTTGTAACGCGTGCGTTCGTCTGCCTCGGTCTGCGCGGTTTGTCTGAACATTTCCATCGCGGAATTCGTGGGTTGGGTCCATGACTGCAACGACTCGGCCATGGCACCGCGCACGTAGCCGTTGTCTTCCTGGCCATAGCGTGTCATCACCGTGTCGGCGACCTGGTCGATACCCAGGGTTCCCAGCGACAGTGCGGCGGCGCGACGCACTGCAGGCTCGGCATCGTTGAGCATGCCCGCGACCTCGGGGGCCAGGGTTGTATCGTGCGTATTACCCAGCGCGGTGATGTAATTGCTGCGCTGGTTTGCATCCGCAGCGCCTTGCGCACTGCTGAGCAGGCCCGAGCGCAATGACTGGTATTCAGGATCATCGGCCTTGTTCAGCGTGTTAGCGATACTGCCCAGCGCGAATGTAGCCGAATCCGCCATGCGCTGGCGCTCATCGCCTGAACCGTTCTGCGCGGTGTTCCACAATGCAGCAATACTCTCCGCGGTCGGCTGCTTTACGCCGCCCATGGCGACGATGGCACGCATGCCGTCCTTGAGCGACCAGCTGCTGTCGCTGATGACCTCGACCAGTGCTGTCTGTGCGCTGTCGGTCCCTGCCTGTTCGAGTACCAGGTAAAGGTCGGCACGGGTGCGATCGCTGAGTTGCCGGGTTTTCATTACTTCGAGAATCAGGCCGGGCAAAGTCGCATCGACAAGCAC
>JBATHJ010000174.1:0-1648 GCA_049666625.1 Gammaproteobacteria bacterium
GCCGCGTACTGAGTGACGATGACGCCGCTTAATTGCAGGCAAATATAATTTAGATCAGCAAACAACGCGCTGAAAAACAGATACGTTTCACAGCTTTCTTATACCCACTGGTCTATCCTTCGGGCTGGTGAACACTACAGGACGCAATAGAATGAACAAGTTACTGATTACTGCATTTACCTCGCTCACCCTGCTCAGTAGCACCGCAAATGCTGACTTCCTGGGACTATACGTAGGTGGCGGCAGCTGGAACCATGATCCTTCGGGCGGTTTCCAGTCGCAGAACCCCGGCAGTGACAGCATCTCGATGAAAAATACCCTGGGGCTGTCTGATGAAAGCGAAGGCTATGCCTATATCGCTTTCGATCACCCGATACCACTGCTGCCCAATGTTCGACTTGAAAGAACCGCACTGACACACAACGGTGTATCCAGTGGCGTAAACTTCAACGGCCAGACCGCACTGGCAGGTCCCGCCGTGGTTTCACTCGACAGCACCGACCTGACTTTGTACTGGCGGTTACTCGATAACTGGGTAAATCTTGATGTCGGGCTTACGCTAAGGAAGTTCGATGGTGAATTTACCATCGCAACTGAAACCCTGCTGCTCGAAGAAACCATCCCGATGATTTATGCGGCCGCCCAGTTTGATTTGCCTTTTACGGGATTATCAGTGGGCGGTGACATCAACGTGATCAGCGTCAGCGGAAATACATTATCAGACACACGCGTTCGCCTGCTGTATGAATTCGGCCTTGTTGGCGTAGAAGCGGGGCTGAGATCCACTGCCATAGAGCTGGACGATGTTGATAACGTCACCACGGATATTTCTTTTGATGGTTTGTTTGTAGGCGCGTTCCTCCACTTCTAAGCTGACAAAACGAAACGTCTGGCTATGGATTTATTTTCGAAACAGACAAATCGCCAACTGCAACAAAATATTATACGGAGAACAAAGTGAAATATTCAGCCATTATTATCTTATCGCTCGCAGCTACACTCAGTCATGCCGGCCCCAACGATGGCGCAGGCAATCCCTACATGGGCATGGACCCCGCAAAAATGCAGCAAATGGTCATGGAAATGCAAAGCTGTATGCAAAACATCAACATGGACGATATGGAGAAACTAAAAGTACGCGGCCAGGCGATGGAACAGGAAATAAAAGCCCTGTGCAAAAATGGCGAGCGCGACAAGGCCATGAGCAAGGCGATGGCATTCAGTAAAGAAATCAGCGCCGCACCGGAACTGGCACAAATCCGCAAATGCAGCGAAAAAGCCCGCAGCATGATGCCGAACACCATGCAGTTCGAAAAATTCAGCGAAGAAAATTTCAAGAACTCGCACGTCTGCGACGGAATGAAATAAACGGTCACGGGCAAACTACAAAATAAATTATCCACGGATGAACGCAGATGAACACAGATAAATTCTATTGTCTTGTGCACCTGCGGCGCGCAAACTAAATATATTGTTTTTATCCGCGTTTATCTGCGTTCATCTGCGGATAATTATTTTTTAAATCCTTCACCACAACCACGCCGCACCACGCACGCCGGATGAATCGCCGAATTTCGGTGCTAACAGCCGGGTTGCGACCTGGTCAGAAAAAACATACCTGCCCCACAAGGCGGGTATGTTTTTATAC
>JBATHJ010000175.1:0-18136 GCA_049666625.1 Gammaproteobacteria bacterium
TTCTTCGGGCCGGGGCTTTTCCACCACGGGCTCAATCTCCGGCGCTAATTCGTCCGCGGGTTCGACAATGGCAGCAGACACGGCTGTGGCCTCTGCCGGGGTTTCTTCTGCAGCATCGGTTGGTGGCTCTGCCTTTGCGTCGGCCGGGGGTTCGGTGTGTGTAGGTACATCTTCTTCCAGCTTGAGTCCCATGCTGCTGAGTACCAGGGGCAAGGATTCAGGTTCGACTTCGATCACCAGGATATCGCCATCGCGTAACACCCGGCGCGGGTTCGGCGCAGAAATACGCACCCCGCGGCGAACCATGCCGACAATCTGCGCGTCTACTTCATCAAGCAGGTGGTCGATATCGCGCAGTCGCATATTCGCAACCTTGCTATCTTCAACAATGCGGACTTCACTCAGGTAGGTGCCGGATTCAAAACTGCCAGAGCCGGCCTGCTTGCGTGCCGGTACCAGGCGCCAGCCGAGCAGGCCAACAAATGCAATGCCAATAATCGCAACCGTGGCGCCCACCGGTGCAAAGTCAAACATGGCAAAATTTCCCGCCCCGGTGGTGGTGCGATAACTGGACACAATCAGGTTGGGCGGCGTTCCTATCAGCGTCGTCATGCCGCCGAGGATAGAACCAAAAGCCAGCGGCATCAGCACCTTGCCGGCAGGCAGATTTAGTCTCGCTGCCATTTGTATTGCCACCGGCATCAACAGGGCGAGTGCACCCACATTATTCATAAATCCCGAGAGCAATGCAGACAGGGCTATCAGGGCCAGGATGCTGAGTGTCGGACTGGGTGAGGTGGGTAATACGCGTTTTGCCAGTACATCAACCGCGCCTGATATTTGCAGGCCATAACTTAGTACCAGTACGCAGGCGACAGTAATCACCGCCGGGTGGCCAAAACCGCTAAAGGCTTCGCTGCCTGGAATCAGGCCGGTGAATACGCAGATCAGCAGGGCGCTCATCGCGACCAGGTCATGACGCCAGCGTCCCCACAGAAACATGCCCATGGTTAATATCAGGGTTGCAATGATTATTATCTGACTGGTGGCCATCATGACTCGCGTAGAAGATTAGAAAAAAACCATGCACATGGTGCAGGCAGAAATACCCAGGCACATAATATAAGCGATTACGGCGCCTGCAAGCCAATGATTTAGATTGCTAAATAAGTAAAAAAGATTGCTGAGCTGCCGCGTTAGCGTGCGTACAATATCCCGACGAAGACAAGGTCAGTCAAAACCTGTGAACAAACTTGCACAGGTCGACGATTTTACCGTTTTTGACTGTAACGCCTTCCGCTATCAGCAACTCGGCTTTTCTATCAGCACCGAGTGCATACTGGCCAATCGAGCCATCGCTCCTGATTACCCGGTGGCACGGGATCGTTACCAGCTGGCTGTTTTTTGCCATGGCGCTGCCAACTGCACGGCAGGCAGTGGTATTTAACGCACGGGCAATTTCCATGTACGTGGTGACCTTACCTGCAGGTATCTGCGCTAAAAGTGCATAACATTTTTCGTTGAAGCTGCTGTTATTGCCAGTCATAACATGACTCCTGAATGTGAAGTTCTGCTAATGATGCAAATAAGTCGCACCAGTACACCATGCGGTCGATATGAAATCAATCCGGAATTAACGGAGCAGGTTCTGGCTGGTCACGCAGGAAGGTCATGATGCTGTCAGCGGTAAACTTTGAAAATGTGAAAATATCAAACCCAGCGCTCTCAAGCCCCTTGGCTGTCCAGCGGTTACAGGTATTAAACAGGAAGTAGTCACCTTCGCCCTGGTAAAACTGGCTGTCACCATAAATGCCGTACTTCAGGGTTACCGGTCGGGCATCAGCTGTGTAATAAAAACTGGTACGTATAAATTCAAGCAGGTTGAAAAGCTCAGGGTCAGTCAGGTGTATTTCCAGCACTTCGCTAAGTTTGAAATACCTGGCTGGATCAAACGGTACTGCAACTACGTGCATCACGGAATCGGTCGGCCAGAAAATGGCCTTGATGCTAAGTCCCGAAGTGATTTCATCGGCCTGGTAAAATCCGGTGTCACCCCAGCCGAACTCGTAGTAGGCGGCGCGGCTGAATCTCTGCCTGAGGAAAGGCAGGATGGAATCTGCCTCTATCGCCGAAATAATAAAACCGGTATGCCATTCGTGCCTGGCGATATACACCGTGTTTGTCTTTGGCGCAGCAGTGTCGCCAGAATATTTAACGACATAAGGTTTTCCCGAGCACGCCTGTAACGCTGCTGCAAATAGTAATAGTGCGATAAAATCTGGTTTTTTGAAAAGATTTGCCACAGAGGTCACAGAGAACACAGAGGTAAAAAAATAATACAGATGCCAGCATAGCGCGTTCCTGTATTTTAGTGCGCGCACGCCATCACCGCGGGCCGGGCCATACACTACAAATTCTCTGTGTTCTCTGTGGCAAATCTGTATTAACGACAGATTTCAGCCAGGCGCAGGTCACAGACTGCAGTTGGGTTTTTTGCCAGCCTGCTGTGCGTTGTTATATAAAGTCATTGCCTTTGACATGCGCGCGGACAAGTCCTTGATGCGGGTATCGCCCGATGGATGCGTGGAAAGAAACTCGGGCCCGCCGCTACCGGCTTTCGACATGTTCTGCCACAGCGTGACACTTTCACGCGGATCAAAACCTGATTTTGCCATCAGGTCAAGGCCGATTAAATCTGCTTCGGATTCGTGTGAACGGCTGAATGGCATCAGTACACCGTACTGCACACCAAGACCAAGCCCTGCCATCAAAAGACTGTTATCCGATTCGGTGCTACCGAGTACGACCGCGGCAATCGACATGCCGGCGTTTGCGGCAAGCTGACTGGAGACGCGCTCGTTACCGTGTTCGGCGATGACGTGTGCAAGTTCGTGTCCCATCACGGCAGCAAGCTGGTGCTGGTTTTGTGCGTATTTCAGCAGGCCTTCGTAAACACCGATTTTTCGGCCGGGTAATGCAAACGCATTCGCCTGGTCATCTGCGAATACCTGCACTTCCCACGCAGCCGGGTTGTTGTCTTTTGAAAGCTGCGGAATAATCTGGTTGGCAATGCACTGCACATAATTGCGCACATTTGCCTTATCCGTCATGGGTGTAATTGTTTTCAATTCTGCAAAACTTTGTTCGCCCATGGCATTGAGTTGTGCCTCGGGCAGCAGGTGCAGCTGCCTGCGACCTTCCGGGCTAGTGGCGCAGGCACTGAGCAGTGTCAGCATTAAAGCGGTAGCTAAAAGTTTTACAGGTATCATAATTATTCTGCTGTGGCTGTGGCTGTGGTTAAGACATTTAACAGTGTTATCGCATCCTGCATTACCAGGTTATGGCCGGAAGGCGTGGTGATAACCGAAGACTTGCCGTATAACGCGGGAACATTATTCATGTCCTGGCTATAACCCGGCACCAGGTCATCACCGGCAAAGCCCACCGGGTCTGTGCGAATGATAGAAACATATTTAATATCCGGATGCGGCTGGCTGTTCAGCCAGTACAGCATGTTCCCCGGATGTGGCCGTGTCAAATCGTATAGTAATCCGCGTGAACGTTTCAGGGCATCATAGCCACCGCCACCGAAAAAACTTTTTACCATGTTAAACGGGCCATGGTCATTGGTGACATCCAGTGCCTGTTCGGCACGGGTAGTGCCCACGTGCGGGCTGGCGATGGTAATGAGTTCGGTCACATTTGCAGCACCACCGCGTATCAGTGACAAACGCGCGACAACACCGCCGGCGGAATGGCCAACAATAATTATGTTTTCACCCGGATGTTGCTGGCGTGTGCGTTCCAGCATGGCGAGAAATATATCTGACTGCACAATCGCCGGGGCTTCGGCCGGCAGGTCCGCGACATAGACTTTTCGCTCGGCGTTCAGGTTACTGGTCGCGAGTAGTTGCACGCCACCGGGGCCCTGCAATAACAGGCCGACGCGTTTCCAGCCGTGGGCATCGAGTGCATCATTGATCCCGGTGTTCTGCCATGAATCGGCGCCCGCGAGATAGCCGTGCACCAGCAATAGTATATCGGCACGCACCTGCGCGCTGCCCAGCAGGCAGAAAACAGCGAATAGAATAGATAAAGTGCGCATAACCCCCACCACTAAAAGAATAATGACATCACATATAGTGTACCCGAGAGCCGATTTCGGGGCGTAAAATCCGGCACTGTTTCTGACACAGGTCAGCGTTCCGGGTTCGGCCACGGGGTGGCTTAAATTGTCAAATATCGTCAGTGGCCGGGGTGCCAGGTGACATGTGGATGACACGCTGTGGATAAGGAATTTCGATCTTGTTTTCCTTGAACCGCTTCCAGATCATCAGGTTAACATCAGAACGCACACTGCCGACGCCGGCCTCCGGATCGCGGACCCAGACGCGCAGTTCAAGATCGATACCATTGTCACCAAACGCCATCAGCCGGGTGACCGCGGCCGGGTCCTTGAGAACGCGCGGGTGTTCGTTGCCGGCATCCAGCATAATTTGCATGGCGACTTCGACATCGCTGTTATAACTGATCTGCACCGGAAACTTGAGCCGCACATTACGATCGGTATAGCTCCAGTTGATCACCTCGGTGGTGATCAGGTTTTCGTTTGGAATCAGGGTTTCCACGCCATCGCGGTCACGCACTACCACATAACGTGCGTGCAAC
Source organism: Gammaproteobacteria bacterium (assembly GCA_049666625.1). GTDB lineage: Bacteria > Pseudomonadota > Gammaproteobacteria > SZUA-229 > SZUA-229 > JASBSR01. The sequence goes on from JBATHJ010000175.1 coordinate 4,669, forward strand.
GCCTGCACCCAGCCGAAACGCGTGCCTATGCTGATGACATCACCGGGGCGAATCGAACGGTCGAACAGCAGGATAAAACCGCTGATGAAATTACTGAAAATTTTCTGTAAACCAAAACCGATACCAACACCGATAGCACCACCGAATACGGCAAACGTGGTCAGGTCGATGCCGACACTTTTCAGCGCCATCAGGAAAGCAATGGTGTAGAGCACAAACTTGCTGACCTTGGTAAGTCCGACGCGCATGCTCGGACTCATATAGAGCGAGCGCCGGGTGCGCGATTCGATTACGCGTGTAAACCAGTTGGCCGCCAGCATAAAGATGACCACGGCAGTCAACAACTTGAGTATCGACAACAGGGTGAATCGGCCTTCACCCATTTCGATACCGATAGAATCAAGCGCCGCTAAAATATCAGGCAGCCAGCCGACCAGGTGCAGGGCGACGATCAACCACACGGTAAGACTGAGCATGCCTTCCCACGCGCGCAATGCCGGGCTGTTCGGAAAGCCTTTTCGAATTGTGTACACCGCGATGCGGATGGCGGCGAGTGACAGTAACAAGGGCGTGAAAATATCGAGAACGGCAACATTGATCTCAAACTGCGCCAGGATAAAGCGGCTGACGATCATGTACAGCAACATGCTGAGCGGGAATGCCGCGCGATCAGTGGCGCGCAGGAAAAAACGGATAAAGCCCTGCTTTTCAAGCCCGCCCAGCAGGCGGGTAATGAACTGCTGCCAGTGTCGGTGGGTCAGCCACGCCAGTGCACCGCAGGCGACAACCGCGCCGAGCTGCAGGCCACCGGAAATGGTCAGGAACTCGGCTATCCAGCTTTCGACCAGTTTGGTCAGTTTATCGATTAATTCCATAAGCGTACGCTGCGTGTTGTTAAGCGGCCATTATCGCGACTTTTATCTCAAACAACAATCCAGTTCACATGGAGTGACTGGCGCCAGCGTAAGCCAGGTAGTCGACGCCTGCAGGCACGGCATATAGTATAGAGCGTTGTCTTTCTCAGCTATTAACCACAATGACCAGTCTGACAGCAATTATCGAGCACCAGGCCGCCTTACGCGCCTGTCGCCTGTGCCCGCAAATGATCCCGCCAGTGGTGGTGTGCCAGCCGATCAGGGCAAATATCCTGCTCATTGGCCAGGCGCCGGGTGACAAGGAACCCGGACTGGGGCGGCCATTTGCCTGGACCGCGGGTAAAACCCTGTTCAGGTGGTTTGAATCAATCGGTGTCAATGAGGAACAGTTTCGTCAGCAGGTTTACATGACCGCGGTGTGCCGTTGCTTTCCGGGAAAAAACCCCAAAGGCGGCGACCGCGTGCCAGATGCGACCGAGATAGATAACTGTTCGCGCTGGTTGAATGCAGAAATACAATTGCAGCAACCCGCCCTGGTGCTGCTGGTGGGCAAGCTGGCTATTACCCAGTACATGCAGATAAACCGGCTGACCGAAGTAATCGGTCAGCAATTTAGTATGCAGTTGCAAGGTGTAAAAACCGATGTGATCCCGCTGCCCCATCCCTCGGGCGCATCCACCTGGCACCGCATGTCACCGGGCAAGGAGCTGTTACAGGATGCACTTGAACTGATCCACAAACACCCGCAGTGGCGAAAGTTGCTTAAAAAATAATTATCCACGGATGAACGCTGATGAACACAGATATAAAAAAATTCAGTCCGCGAATAACGCAAAGGACGCAAATAATAAATAATTTTTGCTTCGCGTTATTTGCGTTTTTCGCGGACTAATATTTCTCTTTTATCCGTGTTCATCAGCGTTCATCCGTGGATATATAGTTTTTTGAGTTTTCTCAAGGCACCATCAAAGTGTGTGGCAGGCGTTGTTTCCAGTGGATTATTTCTGACATCGCCGGGCTCATGTAGATGGTGCCGTCATCATCGAACATGATCAGTGCCTTCACGCCGAAGCGGTCGGCGATCTGTTTCCAGTTATTGCGGCCTGATATCAGTAGTGAACTCGCGGCCACATTTGCCACCGCAGCACTGCTATGTAACACGGTAACTGATGCGATGCCGCTCGCAGGCATGCCAGTGCGCGGATCAACTGCGCGCCTGAAAACAGTGCTCTGTTTGCCGACGATTTTTGTTATCGCACGAGCTGTCACAACTGCATTATCATCGGCAAGTTCGATCGTGCCAAGAAGATGTTCGCCGCTTACGTCGTGCAGGCCGACCCACCATGGGTGTTTGCCTTTTCGGCCGATGACATGGGCGCTTTCACCAATATCTATCATTGCGTTTTCTATGTTTTGCGATTTCAGATGGTTGATGCCTTTGTCAAGCGCAAAGCCGCGAATTAAATCACCGAACTCAAGTTTTACTTCACTATTGCGGCTGCTTACAAAATTCCCGTCAATAATGATGTCGCTCATGCGTGGTTTGCTTTTTAAAATACTGCTTACCTTGAGCTTCACCAGTTTCATGACGTCGTCTGGATAGGGCGCTACTGTGCAATTTTTTGTTTCGCAGCGGGTCTGCCATAATGCTGTCAGTTCACCGGCCGCAGGATTAAACAGCCCCTTGCTTTGCGCAGATAATGACTTTGCATTCTGGATCAGTTCGATAAGTTCGTCGCTGGCTTCGTAAGCTTTGCCGAATTCAAGTGCTTCATTGAGCTGCTGCAATTCGCAGTGTTCGGTAATGGTGTAGCCGATATGATCAATCGCTCGAAGTTCGGCTTCGACACTGTTGATGGCGCGTGAGGCAATAGCTTTATTGGAACTGGCTACAATCACGTCCGCATAGGTATCGAGTATTTTCATGCTGTCACTGTGCGTGGCATTGTCGGATGAGCATGACAATTGCAGGGCCGTCATCATGCACAGCAGTAACGCCGGCAAGGTCGGAACAGTAGCGCGTAATCTTTTATAAAACATCAAAAATACCAGTCGTGTTACGTATATTCAGCATGCTGATTAAAACAGCTCTGCGTTCAGCCAGAGGTGGGTCCAGATACTGGCGGCAAACCCCAGTGCAATCACCGGCGTCCAGCGCAAATGACTGAAAAAGGTGTATTGGCCCTGGGAATGTCCCATTAATGCCACACCCGCAGCGGAACCAATGGACAGCAGGCTGCCGCCGACGCCGGCGGTCAACGTGACCAGCAGCCACTGGCCGAGTGGCATTTCCGGATTCATCGTGAGCACGGCGAACATAACCGGAATGTTATCGATAATAGCGGATAATACACCTATGCCAATATTGGCGTTGGTCGGGCCCCAGTCGAGATACATGACTTCGGAAGCCATGCTGAGGTAACCGATATAACCGAGACCGCCGACGCACATTACCACGCCATAGAAAAACAGCAGCGTGTCCCATTCAGCGCGGGCAATCTTGTTGAAAATATCAAACGGAACAATATCGCCCAGTTTGCTGCTGTGGTCTTCTTCTTCAGCGCGGTTCTTCGCAATTTGTGCATGTGCCCTGCGCTTTAATATATAGCCGAATACCTGCAGGTAGCCCAGGCCGGTGAGCATGCCCATCACCGGTGGCAGGCCAACAAAATTATGGAATGATACCGCGGTGATAATTGTCAGCAGGAACAGGATGACAATCACAATCGCGCCGGGTCGCATTTCAACGTTGTCCTGGCTGGCATGCGGGCGTTCATCTGGAACCGCAAACTGCATGATGGAAGCGGGGACAAGATAATTGACCGCAGACGGAATAAACAATACGAAGAAAGCTGTAAAATCCACCAGGCCTTTTTGCCAGACCATCAACGTGGTGATGTCACCGAATGGGCTGAACGCGCCACCGGCATTGGCGGCGATCACGATATTGATACACGCCAGTGAAACAAAGCGTTTGTTATCACCGCCCACTGCCATCACCACGGCACACATTAACAACGCTGTGGTCAGGTTGTCCGCTACCGGCGAGATGAAAAACGCGAGCGTACCTGTCATCCAGAACAGCGCACGAAAGCCAAAACCCTTGCGTACCAGCCAGGAACGCAATGTATCGAACACCAGGCGTTCTTCCATGGCGTTGATATAGGTCATCGCTACCAGCAGGAACAGCATCAGTTCGGCATATTCAAGCAGGTTGTGACGCGCGGCATGTTCCGAGGCTTCGCCAACACCGTGCTGTGTCGACACATAGGCGACCATCGCCCAGATAATGCCGGCCGCAATGATCACCGGTTTGGATTTGCGCAGGTGGGTGAATTCTTCTACCGTCACCAGGATATAGGCGAAGGCAAATATTGCCAGCGAGGTGTAACCAACTGTGTGCGTGGTCAGGTCAAGTGCATGTGCATCCGCCGCTTCTGCAGCCAGAACGAATGAAGGCAGTAGAACGCACGCGCTGGCCAGCAGAACGCGCAGCATGTGCTTCATTGTCTGTGCTGCAATATTCATGTTGTCGTCCTTTTAGAAAACGAGGTTCATCATGACGAGCATGACCACGAGGAACAGCACGGTCATAATACCGCCGGCACGCATAAAGTCTTTTACTTTATATCCCGCCGGGCCCATCAGCAATGCGTTGACCTGGTGGGTGGGAATCAGGAACGAATTGGATGTCGCAATCGCCACGGTAAGTGCAAAAATCGCCGGGTCGGCGCCGGCCTGTATCGCCATGTTGACCGCCAGTGGTACCAGCAACACGGTGGCGCCAACATTGGACATCACCAGGGTAAAGAAAGTAGCCAGCACAGCAAGTGCGGCCTGGATTACCCAGATCGGCACATCACCCAGCATCGCCAGTGTCTGTTGTGCAATCCACGCAGCGGTACCGGTATTTTCCACCGCCATGCCGAGTGGAATCAGGCTGGCGAGCAGGAACACGGTTTTCCAGCTGACCGCGCGATAGGCTTCGTCCATGGTCATGACGCCGGCGAGGATCATACCGAGCGCGCCGGTGAGCAATGACACTGATAAACGCAGATCAGTAAACAATATCAGGCTAAGTGCAACCAGGAAAAAGAACAGTGCATGCCAGACTTTGTGCGGACGCGTATCTTCACGCGGGTATTCAGAGGTGACGATGACAAAGTTCTTGTTGCTTTCGAGGCGGTGCAGGTTTTCCCAGGCGACGTGACACACCAGGGTGTCACCGGCTTCAAACGGCAGGTCGCGCACGCCTTCGAGAATGGTTTCACCCCGGCGGTACATCGCCAGTGTCGACAGCCCGTAAGTCTTGCGCATCCAGATGTCGCGCGCGGATTTACCGATTACTTCCGAGTTGGGAGGGATAACAATTTCAGCGATACCGGTTTTGTTGACTGCGAGTGCCTCGCTGAAAACCTTGAGCATCGGGCTCGCGACCAGCTGGTTGGATTCGATCAGGTTATCGATGTTCTTGTTAGAAGCCATCACCGCAATGGTGCAACCGTCAGGTACCAGTACATCACGGGCGAGGGCGCCGGGTGCTAGTTTCAGGTTCTTGTTGTGATACAGGCCGACGATGCGCACGCCGAACTTTTTCTCGACATCATCGATCGTCTGGCCAACCAGCGGGCTGGTTTGTGGTACGTTGATTTCACTGATGCGAAAACTCACGCCGTAAACCTGTTTGAGGTAATCTGCGGTGTTGCCGCCCTTGGCGCCCTTGGTGGCAATCACCGGCAGCACAAAACGGCCGGCGACTACAAAATAAACAATACCGGTAATAATCAGTGCAACACCTATCGGGGTCACCGAGAACAAACCAAAGGTATGCATCTGGGTTTCGGGTGGCAGGGTACGGTTGGAGTTGATAATCAGGTCGTTGAGCAGGATCAACGGGCTCGAACCCACCATGGTAATGGTGCCGCCGAGAATCGCACAGAAACCCATGGGCATTAACAGCCGCGATAAGGGCAGGCCGCTGCGCGCAGAAATTCGGCTGACTACCGGAAGGAACAGTGCCGCCGCGCCAACGTTTTGCATGAAACTTGAAATCACGCCAACGGTGCTCGAAATCAGCGGAATAATGCGTTTTTCTGTACTGCCGCCATAACGCAGAATAACACTGGCGACCTTGTTCATAATGCCGGTTTTATCCAGGCCGGCACCAATAATCATCACCGCAATAATAGAAATCACCGCGTTACTGGCAAAGCCGTCAAACAGGTGTTGCGAGGGAACGAACGGGTGGTCCATCCCCAGCCAGGGTCCGATCATGCCCATGAGTCCGATCAACACCATGATACAGATCGCGGCAATATCGACATCCACAATTTCGAATACGAACAGATAAATCGTCAATAGCAAGATGCCCGATACCCAGGCGATTTCGATGGAAGGTACGGCGCGTGCCAGCATGATGCCGACGACAATGAAGACCAGAGCACCGATACTGCGCTTGACGATTTTGCTCATAATATATCCTGATATATATGTTGTGTGTTCGCAATCTCGAACACTTCGTCAGTTGAACTTGAGAAATTCAGCTGTCCGAAACAATTGCAGATACGCTACATAAAATAGCGGAGTCGCTGGCCGGGATCAGTGGATAGTGCGGCCAGTCGTGCAGCGAGAAGCGCGCCGTCTCGGCGAAAATCGCTTAACGTTCGTTGTTGCAGCGGGGCAGGAATACAGCTCCTGAGGGGCCGTGGATTTCCGTGAGCATCCAGCTGGCAATGTGCTGGTCAGGTCCGGCTTGCTGGCCTGGTTGCGTCTGGGCCTGGTTCTTCAAACCGACATGCGTAATGTGAATCTGCGCGATAAAACCGCTATTACATCTGGCGGATCATATCAGTCGATGATTAACATCAGGATAAAAATTCACGCGGTGTTGCCGCTGAAAACAGCGACGCGAAGTCTACTAAGATATTGATAGTAGGTCAATCAGGATGCCTGACACAGGTCAGTTTCAGATGCGATACAGGGGCGATTGCGGGCAGCTCACACCGGTGCCGCCGAGGCCGCAGTAGCCTGCGGGATTTTTGGCGAGGTACTGCTGGTGATAATCCTCGGCATAGTAAAACGCCGGTGCATCGAGGATTTCGGTGGTGATCGCGTCAAAGCCGGCCTTGGCCAGCTCTTTCTGGTAAAAACCGCGGCTGACTTCGGCAGCATGGCACTGTACATTGTTACTGGCGTAGATGCCCGAGCGGTACTGGGTGCCGGCATCATTGCCCTGGCGCATGCCCTGGGTCGGGTCATGGGATTCCCAGAACACCTTGAGCAGTTCATCAAAGCTCACCACCGCCGGATCGTACACCACCAGCACGACTTCGTTATGGCCGGTCATGCCGGTGCAGACTTCCTGGTAGGTCGGGTTGGGCGTGTAACCGGCGGTATAGCCCACCGCGGTGGTATAAACACCTTCGGTCTGCCAGAACTTGCGCTCCGCGCCCCAGAAACAGCCGAGGCCGAAAATCACCTGTTGCATGCCGGGCGGAAACGGGGCTTGCAGCGTATGGCCATTCACAAAATGGTGTGCAGGTACCTGCATCGGGGTATCGCGCCCCGGTAATGCCTGTTCGGGGGTCGGCAGGGATACGGATTTGCGCATGAAGATAGACATGATGTCTCCGCTCGGTGATGGCCTGCATTACTCTAGCACAGTGAAAACGCGGAAAACCCGGGCGTTTTAGCGGGATTCAGGCCCCCGCACCGCAGTCAAGCTGACAGACAGGCGGTAGCCGTGTAGCTGAACTGATCACTGGCTATTGTGTCGTAACTCGCCAGTAAATTAGCTGTTTCATAATAAGCGACTACGAGGTTGCCCTAAATGTTATTCAAACGATTCAATATGTTACCTGTGTACATCCTGCTGCTGGCAAGCGCAGGTCTGCTGGCCGCATGCGGTGCCAGTGATACCAGCGGCGAGTCCACCGGCAGTGTGCAGGTGCTGCTCACCGATGGCCCGACCGATGAATTCGACCAGGTCAATGTCTCGGTCGATTCGATACAGTTGCTCGGTGAAGGCCCGAATGTCTATCTGCTGACTGAGCCGGCAAGCTTCAACCTGCTGGATTTGCGACATTGCTCCGCCCTGCTGGCAGTCAACCACGATGTACCCGTCGGCACCTATTCAAAACTGCGCCTCGATGTCAGCGCGATCGAACTGGTCAGGCTGAATCCTGACGGCAGTGTCAAACAAACCATTGTTCCAAAACTGCCGTCGGGTCGCATCGATCTGAACCCGCAGGGACAGTTCTCGGTGGCTGCGGGTGACCGCCTGGTGATCGAGCTGGACATGGATGCTGAAAAATCAATTCATATAACAACCACGGGTAACGATAAGTATATTTTCCGCCCGCAGGTGTTTGTCGATGTAATGAGCGATGCCAGTGCTTCCTTGATCCGCCTGTCGGGTAAAGCGCTTGATGTGCAGGACGATCATTTCCAGTTATGCAAAATGGGTACGCCGGCAGACGGCAATTGCATACAGGTGAATATTGTCGTCGGGACAGTCGTCATGAGCAGCGAGATTATGCTCGCTTCATACGCTGATGTCGCCGAAGGTGATTCAGTGCTGGTGTTCGGCCATCTTGATACGACCGCACACGCAATCAATGCGGTGCGCGTGTTCGATGACACCATCATGCTGCCCATGTTCAGAGGCGATTTCAGTGGCGTTATCGCTGCGGATGCGATTGACCTGCGCATTACAAAAGATGCCCCCGGCGTTGTGACCAATGATGTATTGCCGGTGCAGCCGCTGAGCCCGGCTGCAATTTATGATGACCAGGGTAATGCGCTCAACCTGAATGCCATCGCCGACAATGTCAGTGCAGAAGTCATCGGTGTGCTGATGCCCGATGCTGCGACACCGAGTGAAATCAGGCCGGGAATGATCATCATCCAGGCGCCATGATCATTTGAAGCATTGCTAACAAAAAAGGCCGCAAGTTGCGGCCTTTTTTATGAATGCTGAATTTGAGTGTTCGATCAGAATTTGGGCGCACTGCTCAGGCTTTTTTTACAAACTCTGATTTCAGTTTCATTGCGCCGATACCCTCGATCTTGCAGTCAATGTCATGGTCGCCCTCGACCAGGCGAATGTTTTTCACTTTGGTGCCCACTTTAACCACCAGTGATGAACCTTTGACTTTAAGGTCCTTGATTACGGTAACGCTATCGCCGTCGTTCAGTACATTGCCGTTGGCATCCTTGATAACTGCTTCATCGGACATTTGTGCAGCAGCATCGACAGGCCATTCGTGGGCGCACTCGGGGCAGACGTACATGATGCCGTCTTCGTAAGTGTATTCGGAATTGCATTCCGGGCAAGAAGGGAGCGTGCTCATGGGGTCTGTCCTGTACAGTAATTCGTGATTTCTGAAAGTGATCGTAAGCCCGGTGCAGGCCGGGCCAGTATCTCCGGGAGCGATAATGAACGCGTCTGGCCTGCAAGGCAAGTTACAGGGTGTATGTCGACTTGCAGGTTATCAAAACTGTTGTTCAATTTTGTATAACCAGTCTGTAACCCGTCAGTATTTCTAACTTACTGTTATGCCAGAGTTTTCGATCACAAACAACATTCTACTCTTGCTGGTATTGCACGTTGTTCTTTGAGTGGGTATGTCGCCCAGGTAGTGGTGGAGGCAGGTAGCGCAAACCGCTGCTGACTATGAGGGTCAATATTGCGGTGGGGTTTCTGTTTGAATTATCAACCATAGTTGGCTTGCGCATGACGCCTGTTAATCAAATCATGATACACAATGCGGTCATATGTTTCATTTAGGCTGCCTTCGATATCTGTTTGACCGGATATGACCAGACAGTGAGTTTATGGTTATAACAGTGGGATGCTACCTGGATCACATAAGTCAAATTGCGCCAGGTCGCTGGCAGTTGGCGGATAGAGGATTTGCGTTTTTATTAGTGGTAAGTGTGAGCCTGTTCGCAAAGCCGCAGTTAATTATGTATATACTGCTAAGCAGGTTATCAGCAGGATTTTGACAGGAGTAGACCCTCAGGATGCGTAGAGAAAAGGCTTGCCCAGATGTGATCAACGAGATTAAGTTAAGCTGTTAACCCTGGGCCCTCAAGTGGCATTACGATCGCACTCCCTTGCACTGCGTTGACCTGGGGTAAATGCATACAATCAGGATGGAATCATGAAGCACATATACCTCGTAGCAATATTAACTCTAAGCATGCTAACGCTGTTTGCCTGTGGTGAGAGTGCCGATGGTGGTGGCAGCGATGCAACCGCACCAGTGATTAGCCTGAAGGGCGACACTACGGTCGGTGTTGAACTGGGTTCGATTTACACAGATCCGGGCGCTACCGCAACTGATGATATTGACGGTGATATTTCTGCACGCATTACGACTAAGGGAGAAGTGGATACAAACACCCTGGGTAGCTACGTAGTTACCTATGAAGTGAAAGACTCCGGCGGTAATGCTGCGATACCTGTTGCGCGTTTTGTAATAGTGGTTAATGATTTAAAAAATGCAAGCGAAGTGGTTGCAATAACAGAAGTCAACGGCCGTCCGGCAGCCAGGCTGCTCAGTGGCGATGTTTTTATACTGGATCCTGTTGAAGAATGGGAAGCTTATCGCAAACAGTTCCCGGTCCCTGAAGAAAACCTGATTGACTCAAATAGTTTAAATAAATTTGCGCGCCGCGGAACAAACGAATCCGCCGCCAGGGACCCCCTGCCATCCAGCGTGAATCTGGATGAAAATCAAACGTCATTAAAGCGGCAATTTAACAGAGGAACCTGCGTATCTCATGCGGTTTTGGCTGGAATTGAGGCGGCTTATAAAAGGGAACTTGGGCTGGACCTGGATTTGTCAGAGCAGTTTGCAAATCACCTGCAGAAAATGGTATCGATTATTGATCCGGATGTAGCGCCTGACATTCGGGAAAACCAGCTCGGTTTCTGGGGCGGCAGCGGCATAATTTACATGTTAAATCTGCTCAATGATAAATACCGTTTACCACTCGGAGTGCAGCATCGGTATATCGGGGATTATGATTTTGAAGATACCCGGCAGGCTGGTGATGAACCTTATTTTGATTTCCTGAATTTAAGCCTGTCACAAAGCGCCATCGATGACGTTAATCTGAGTAACAAAGCAATCGAATACAGGATTAATTCAGGACCCCCTCTTTTCCATGAAAGTCTGCCTGACGATGCGTTAATTAATGCCAAATATGGAATTTCGAACTTTGGTTATATGCGGTCTATAGAAATACGCAATCTCGATCTCTACAAGCAACTATTGGTTGACGGTTATGAAATCATTGTCGGGGTAACTTTGCGTAATGACCCATTACCTGGCAACGATATTAAAGACCCTGATTTAAATGGCGCAACAACAGGCGGCCATGCCGTTCTCATTGTCGGATATTCAGATGAGGACCAGGCTTTTCTGGTTAAAAACAGCTGGGGGAGCCCGACGTATGAAAAATGGAGCTATGCCTGGGTAACAGCGGGGCTCATTTACGAAGCCGCTATCATTTCAGATATTCAGCGTGATGTCGAAGAGCCCGCGCTCGATAAAATGATGCAGCGATTTATCGGACAGTGGAGTCTGAATCATGATGGCTGGCGCGGGAGACTGGATATTTACCGCCTGCCGGGGACTTACCCTGAAATCAAGGGGCAGGTGGATCGTCGCATTGGCACATATTTTGGTCCTGATGGTATAGCACGGCGTGTCAACGGCGTTATCAGGGGCGAGGAGCTTGAGTTTTACATTGACTGGGATAACCCGGATCCGGGCTACGAAGCACTTCAGGGGCTCAAATTTAGCGCCCATTTTTCGGGTCTTAATTATACTTCTTATGGTTTATTTGCTGGTACGATGCTCGATAACCGCAGTGGTCAAACGTATGGTTTCTATGCCACGAGAAGTTACCATTTTGGTTCGACTGCAACTAGTGGATACTTTCAAGCAATACCGAGAACCATAACCCTAAGTAGCGATTCATATAGAGGAACATGGGCTATATCTTTTATAGATAATTTTTTTGGCCAGAGTGTGCAATTAAAAATATCCGATGTCGACGAATCCAGCTCCGAACTAACTGCCGTTTTATTTGAGCTCTTTTCTGGTGACAATGTAGCAGCAGTTACAGGCGGCCTGGAAGAATCGAACAGGCGTATTCGCTTCAATATTGATCATGATGACTATGAATACCAGCGATTTGATGGATACATTTTTTCTCGAGAACTGGGTATTTTCAGTGGTACGGCAACTTTCAAGCCTTTAGCAGGGGAGGAGTTTAAACGGGGTTTTATAGCCAGACGCGCGGATAATAGTAGCCCGGATGTAACGATCACCAGTCCTTTAGATGGTTCAAGTTTTTTAAGAAACACCCAAACTGTTAACTTTAATGCTGATGTTGGCGATGCTGATGGTGATGCCGTTAGTATAGTCTGGACAAGTAATATAGACGGTGAAATCAGCACGGCCGCCAGTTTCTCAAAAAATGATTTAAGTTATGGTCTGCATGAAATTAGTGCCACAGTAACCGACTCTAAAGGGAGCGAAAGGTCACGCTTGATTGAGGTCACGATCACTAACATCAAACCTGATGTGCTAATCAGTCAGCCTGATAACAACGCTGTATTCTGTGCTAACGAAAATATTAACTTTAAATCAGTGGTTACAGATTTAAATACACTGCCGGGTTCCACCTTGTCTGATAGCGCGGTTGCCTGGAGTGTTCTGGGGAGCCCTGCTTTTGCGACTGGCAAAGATGTCAGTCATGCATTTGCGGCAGGTAACTACACCATTAACGTCAGGGCTACGGACGACGAGGGTGTGTACGATGAAGCCAGGGTGAAAATAGCAATTAATGACTGCACTGCCAGTGATAATCCACCGGTAGTACGTATCCTGGATCCGGCGGCAGATACCACGACCTACGATGACAGGTACGCCTATGACGGATATGATGATGTAAAGGGCATGTGGTATACAGATGTGATTCTTTCAGGTGCCGCCATTGATGATGAAGATGGAAGTCTTCCGGGCGGTTCGCTGGTCTGGCAAACAGACCGGTCTGATTTGCAGACGCAATTGCTTGGCGTGGGCAAGAAGATTACTGTGCGACTTTATTCGAATAACTGTTTTGGCGCGTGGCATGAAGTCAGCCTGGTGGCTACTGATAGTGATGGTAATTCAAGATCTGCTTTAGTCCGGATCTATATATGGACACTTTGTTAGATGGTTTTTTAACCCGATGAATTCCGCAGCCGGGAATTCTGCGCCAAAGATCAATTAACGCTAATCCTGGAAGCGATTGTTCTCTGGCGCCCATGTACCAGATTAGTAGTACAGGGCTGAATCTGATGGCGCCCGACACTTGTTAAAGTTTGATTGACAAAGGTGGTTTCGGGTGTATACTGCAACCAGCTTGAAAGTACTACATATATTTATGCAACACCATTTCGAAGTCGCTTCATTAGTTCCTCGTCCTGTTTTTTCATATTTAATTGCACCACATTCCAGCCAAACGGCCTTTTGATATTTTATTATCAGGCTCCAATTACACTTAAATTTAAATAAACAGGATATAACTATGTC
>JBATHJ010000176.1:0-4137 GCA_049666625.1 Gammaproteobacteria bacterium
CTCTGCGTCTCTGCGGTTTCGCCTTTAATCTTTTATCTATTCATAGAAAACAAAAACACTAACTAATATCCCGCAACGCAATACTCGCACCACATTTTCGATACAGGGTATTCAACGCAAACGGCGACATCAGCGTAGTAACCGCAATCACCAGGATTAGCGCAGCATAGATTTCATCATCAAATACACCGCTCACCCGGCCCAGTTCGGCAAATATCAGCCCGACCTCACCGCGCGGTATCATCGATATGCCCACCGCCAGTCGTAACGGCAATGATTCTCTTAACAGCAATCCGCCGATCAACTTGCCGGCGATGGCTGCCAGTAACAGCGAGAAAAACGTTAGCCAGATGAACGATGAACTCCAGTCGACTTCGTGCAGGTTGAGCGACAGCCCGACCATGACAAAAAATATCGGCGTAAACAGGTGTACTATCGGCCGCATTTCACTTTCTATTCTGCCGGCAAATTTTTCATCCGAGTGCAGCGCAATACCGAATGGCAGGAAAAACCGCCGCGACAGTGCGAGCCCGGCAGCGAATCCGCCGAGCAATTCCGGCGCGCCGAGCACATGTGCCAGCCAGGCAAAGAACAATACCAGCGAGACAATCGTCGTCGGGATCATGCCCGGTATAGCACTCACTGAATCGAAGCGCCGGATCACCATCGACATCATTTTTGCCGCGATCGGCGCGAGCACAAAGAATGTTAGTACAAACAGTAACACCCGGCCAGCATGAAACACGCTGACCTCGCCTTCCACTGCAAATTCATACAGTACCGCGAGCAGGATCACGCCGAGAATATCATCGATTACTGCGGCACCCAGCACTACCTGGCCTTCGTACGAGTTTCGCCGTTTGAGATCGGTGAGCACGCGTACCGTGATGCCGATACTGGTGGCGGTCAGGGTACCTCCTATAAATAGTGATATCAGTAGCGGCAGGTCCAGCATGACATAGCCAATCGTGGCACCGAAAACAAACGGCAATACAAATCCAACCACGGCAACAATCACCGAACTTCTGCCGCTCTGTACCAGCTGGCGCACATCAGTTTCCATGCCGACTTCGAACAGCAGCAGGATGATGCCGATTTCTGCCAGCAGGTGAATCGCTTCCATCGGTTCAATCCAGCCGAGCAGGCTCGGGCCCAGCACCACGCCAGCAATCAGCTCACCGATCACCGGCGGTGATTTCATGCGCGAGGCAATTTCGGCGAATATCCTTGCGGTCAGCAGAATAATCAGCAGGTTCAGGAAATAGTCATGCGTCGGCATAAGGTGGATTCGGAGAGGGGTTGCAGCCTGGTCAGCTCAAGGTATGTCTATGGTGCAGGGTCGCGCCATTTATTTCAATGACATACATTATCAATCGTGCAGTCAGGCGCGCACTGGCGCTACGCCTGCCGAGATATCACCGGCGTGGTGAGCTAAGTCTGCGCGGCAGGCTGTTTGATTTGCAGGCTGAAGCGCTCGCCCATGGCCCTGCGCATCTCGCTGATACTGAGATAGCGCCGTACCGATATATCCTCCCAGTGCATGCACGACATGCGGAAAACATCGGGCTGTTTTGCAGAACTGAGGTACAGGTAGGTGGCGTAGGTCACGATGTCTGGGCCATCCAGTGCAGTCATCAGGCCTGCCATTGTGCTCGGGCGCAGTGATGTCATTTCCATGTTATCGACTACCCGCGTGATCAGAAAGCTGTCAGGCTGCACCTGGCGAGGTGTTTCCGCCATGGTGTAAATCTCGAACTTGCAGTGAGGCTGGTAGTGGTTCATCGCCGAGTACTCCATCAGCTTGCCATTTTGCATGTGCACGGCGACCTGGTCCGGGGCGATATCTATCACCTGGTTGAGCACCAGCTCAGACCCCACGGGGATTGATGAAAACCGCGATTGCTCATCGAACGGGCCCGAAGCACACGCCGCCAGTAAACATACACATACACCATAAACACTGCGCCTGATCATACACCCCCCTTTTTAGCAATTCGCCGGTACTTGAAAACCGGCCGGCAGACCCTATATCTGATCATATCAAGACTTCAACAGTTCCAGTAACAGGTTCTTTATGTCAAATTTTAGCCACGTTGCCTGCCCGATATGTGCAACCAAAAACCGCCTTCCCGCCGACAGGCTCAATAGCGGCGGTACCTGCGGAAAATGCGGTGCGCCGCTGTTTAATCATCGCCCGGTCGAACTCACTACGGCCAACTTCGACCGCATGATTAATAATCATGATATCCCGGTGCTGGTGGATTTCTGGGCGCCGTGGTGCGGGCCCTGCAAAATGATGGCGCCGGCATTCGAGCAGGCCGCGCAAACACTCGAACCACAGGTGCGCCTTGCAAAACTCAATACCGAAAACGAACAGGCGATCGCTGCGCGATTTAATATCCGCAGCATTCCGACGCTGGCGATATTCAAAAAAGGTCGCATGGTTGCGCAACAGGCGGGAGCCATGAACCAGGAAAGCCTGATTGCGTGGGCACGTGCAAACGCGATGTCATCAACTGCCTGATATTATCTCGCGCAATTTACCCAAAGCATTGCTGAAGCGTTTTTGATCATAGGCTTCGTCTTTGTCCACGATGTTGTATAACAGGTCGATCTCGCGCTTGAGTTTTTCCCTGCGCACATCACTGAACGGCACCAGCTTGTCCCATGATATGGTCAGCGCGCTGATCGCCATAACAGATTGTTCAGCCGCGACATAATCCTGGTACTCGCCCCATACGCCGTCGTTAATCAGGCTCAGGGTAATTTCCTGAATATCTTTCGCAGTAAAATCATGCTGTACAATTTTTGCGGTGAACGAATCCACCATCGCCTGTAATTGTTCTATCTTCTTAACCAGCGATGCATAGTCAGTGGTCGAAGCCTGGTGCATTTCTTTCAGAATTTTCCTGAAGCGCCACGCCAGACTGGCATCCATCGGCACAATCACGTGACGCAGCATTAACAGGCTGGAATCATTGATCGGCACCACGCCCGGGCCAAGACCGGTACTGCGCCGCGGGGTCCAGGATTTATCTGACATGCGGTGATGACAGCTGTGGCAGTCAAACATGCTGAGTTCCGGGAAAAGTTTATTCGGCCGCATATGAGTACTGTGTAGCATCTCCAGCACCGACGATGCCGCAACCGCCTGGCCGACCGCCCACACTTTCACATTGCTGTAAGCGGTTTTGCGTTGTTTGTAATCTTCATCCTGGACAAAATGTGGCGGCTGTAGCTCGCTGAAGGTATCCATTTCAAAACTGATACGCGGATGGCCCGCGCCCATGATTTCATGCGTCACGAACTGCTTGTCGTTTCCGTAATGGCACGACAGGCACAGGCGCGTGCGTTGTACGATGTCGTCACTGGGATACATGCCATTGGCAAGATTGGTTTCGTGTGATGCGTCTTTGTCGGTGTGTGCGGCAAGCCAGTTCTCTGAGCCACCATGACAGGTTTCACAACCGATGCCATCGTCCATCTGAAACTTTGTACCGCGAAGTTTTTTTGGCACATCACTGGCGTGACATGCAAGGCACACCGGTTCTTCGTGCGGCGCTTTCATGCCCAGTTTGTCTGTGATATCGGTGAATGCTTTGGTGAACATCTTTTTATAAGCTTCACTGTGTATATCTTCGCGGTCCCAGGTGATGTATTCATTATGCAGAATGCGACTGTTCTGATATTGCTTGACCGAACCATGACAGTTACTACTGGCGCAGCTGGCGACGCCTTCGTGCACCTGCCCGTCAAGCACAGGAAACGTTGCGGTTTCTTCTGCATTGGCTATAACGGCAAAGAACGCCATCGCCGCTGCGAAATCAAAATTGAATTTTGTAGGCATTCCTGTTCTCGTATCTCTAAAAATTAGTCCGCAAATAACGCAAAGGACGCGAATTAAAATAATTGTTAAAAAACACTAGTCGCCTTGCGTCCATATACCACTGTTACAATATCGCATTTTCTGTCTGGCATTGCGAAATACACCAAGAAATAACAAATCATATATTTGCTTTTATTCGCGTCCTTTGCGTTATTTGCGGACATCATTTCTTTTTAAATACATATCTTCTCGCGATATCATTTTTTAAGCCGCGCATTATCAACCTTATCACTCACTGTCCACACCCTGCC
>JBATHJ010000177.1:0-1856 GCA_049666625.1 Gammaproteobacteria bacterium
GGCGTTGACTGGCCAGTAGCCTGCAAGCAGGCGACTCGCTGTTATATTTACGCCGAATATACACCCTGATACGTAATAGCATCTTCAAACGCGGCCCATTAGAGCATAAGATAACACTCATCTCGAAGTTCTGGACTTCATTTCTCCGGATCAGGATACGTGCATATGTGACTCGACATTACTGTGCCCGGTCTAAGTCCTCGCAAACCATCATCTTATCGGATTTTTATTCATGGATACTGCTTCCTCTATCGTCGTCATAATTTTACTGCTTGCTGCCAACGGCTTTTATGTCGCGGCTGAATTCGCCCTGGTCAAGGCGCGCGGATTTCGCATTGAACTGCTCGCGGCTGAAGGCAGCGCTGCTGCGCGGCTCACGGTGCGCATTCAGAACAAACTCGAACCCTATCTTGCTGCCTGCCAGCTCGGTATTACCATGGCCTCTCTCGGGCTTGGCTGGGTGGGCGAACCTGCTGTGGCAGCAATACTCGAACCCTTGTTCACGCGCATGGGCATGTCAGAATCGATGGTGCATACCAGCGCATTCCTCATCGGCTTCCTGTTATTTTCAGCACTGCATATTGTCATCGGTGAACAGGTACCGAAAACATTCGCGATTCGCAAGGCCGAACCGGTGTCGCTCTGGGTGGCGTACCCCCTGCACATATCCTACTTGATGGCCTATCCGCTCAACTGGTTATTGAATCGTGCCACCAGCGCCATTCTCAGTTTATTCAATGTTGCCGAAGCCAGCCACGCTGACGTACTGAGTAGTGATGAACTCAAGGGCCTGGTCGCCACCTCGGGTGAACACGGTGAAATCCATGCACGCCAGGCCAAAATGCTGCACAACCTGTTCGAATTTGATCAGCGCCAGGTGGGCCGCATCATGATCCCCAGCAGTTCTGTACACAGCCTGGATGTTGCCGCCCCGGCCGAGGACAACCTGAAAATTATTCGCGACACCGAACATTCGCGATTCCCGCTGATTGACAGCGACAACAATGATGCGCTGATCGGTATCGTGCTCACCAAGGATATCCACCGCGCCCTGCTGCAAGGCGAGTCGGAACCCTGGCGCGAACTCGGACATTTACGTCGCGATGCCTTAGTCGTACCCGAATCACAACGCATCGCAAAATTATTCGAACAAATGCGCATTCGGCGTGCACACATGGCCTGCGTAGTTGATGAATACGGCGCCTTCATCGGCATCATCACGCTGGAAGATCTGATCGAAGAAATCGTTGGCGAAATTCATGACGAAACCGACGTTGAACAACCCGGTGTCGGGGTGACTCCAATCGATGATGCTCACTGGGAAGCCGACGGCCTGGTATCACTCACCGACCTGGAACGATCTATCGGTCTGAAAGTCGACGCTGAACTCGATGCCAACACGCTCAGTGGCCTGTTTATGCAACGTCTCGCGCGCATGCCTGAAGTGGGTGATGAAATTAACGAAAAGGATTACCTGATGCGCGTACTCAGCAAGGATGAACACCGTGTCGGTAAAGTACACATACATTACCAGCCATTGTCACTCGACGAGAATCCCGCAGCCAATGCACCGGCAGCGACAGCACCGGTTGAACCTGACGCATCACAGGACACCCCTGCAGCACCTGATGGTACAAATACAAAGTCATAATGCAGCTCACTGCAGCAGCGCAGGCCAGTAACTTTTTATGATGCCAGCCATGTCGACCTGGCTGCGTTGAAACAACCCTGTGTCAGTCAAGTTCAAAAAACTCAAGCACTTCGTTAATGAGTTTTTTGCGACTACTGCGCACCGGGTAGACCGCGTGTACCCGGTGCTTTATCACTGGCGCATCTTTTACCCAGTGCAGCTGTTT
>JBATHJ010000178.1:0-2545 GCA_049666625.1 Gammaproteobacteria bacterium
CCTTGGTGCGCATGCCGCCGCGACCGAGTGCGCCGCCATCGCCGGCCATGCTGACCAGTGCGGGGTTGCAGGCGTCGGTTTCTGAAATCAGTTCAGCGACCTTGCTGCTGCGCGGGTCCGCGGTGTACAGGCCCGCTTGATCGGTCAGCAGTACCATCAGGTCGGCTTCGACCAGGTTGCTCACCATGGCCGCCAGGGTGTCGTTATCGCCAAGGCGGATTTCTTCGGTGGCCACGGTGTCGTTTTCGTTAATGATGGGGATGGCGCCGAGTTCGAGCAGGGTTTGCAGGGTGCTGCGCGCATTCAGGTAACGGCTGCGGTTGCTCAGGTCATCGTGGGTCAGTAACACCTGCGCGGTGAGAATGCCGTGCTGCTTGAAACAGGATTCAAACTGCTGCACCAGCCCCATCTGGCCGAGCGCAGCAGCGGCCTGCAGCTTATGCAAGGCGTGTGGACGTCGTTTCCAGCCGAGCCTGGCCATGCCTTCGGCCACCGCGCCGGACGAGACCAGCACCAGCTCCTTGCCCTGGCTGCGCAGTTCTGCCATTTGCTGTGCCCAGTTCTGAATGGCCTTGTGGTCGAGACCGCGGCCTTCATCGGTGATCAGCGAGCTGCCGATCTTGACTACCCAGCGCTTTGATTGTCCCAGGGTTTCACGCGTTGTCATGCTCTTGCTCTTGTTCTTTTTTTAATTCCAGGTGGCGCATGATGTCTTTCACCAGTGCGTCAGTGCCCTTGTTCGCCAGCGCGGATATGCTGTAGACCGTGCCCTTCCAGTCGAGCGCCTCGATAATGGCCGCGCGTTTTTCCGCCAGCTCAGCGTCATCCACCAGGTCGGTTTTATTCAGCACCAGCCAGCGCGGTTTATCGAGCAGGTCGTCACTGAAGCGGCCGAGTTCGAGCAGGATTTTGCGCGCGCTGTCGACAGGGTCGCTGCCGTCTGACGGTGCGATGTCGATTAAATGCAACAGCAGGCCGGTGCGCGACAGGTGCTTGAGAAACTGAATACCGAGCCCGGCACCTTCTGAAGCGCCTTCGATCAGGCCTGGAATATCCGCCACCACGAAACTCTGGTAATCACCGACGCGCACCACGCCCAGGTTGGGGTACAGTGTGGTAAAGGGGTAATCCGCCACCTTGGGTTTGGCCGAGGAGACCGCGCGGATCAAGGTGGACTTGCCCGCGTTGGGCATGCCCAGCAGGCCGACATCGGCCAGCACCTTGAGTTCGAGGCGTAACACGCGGCGTTCACCCGGTGTGCCCGGGGTGCATTTGCGCGGCGCGCGGTTGGTCGAGCTTTTGTAGCGCGTGTTGCCCAGACCGTGAAAACCGCCCTGTGCTACCTTGATGCTTTGCCCGGCCTCGGTGATGTCGCCGATCAGCTCGTCGGTAGTGGTGTCGTAGATCAGCGTGCCGACCGGTACCGGCACAAAAAGGTCATCACCGCCCTTGCCGGTCATCTGCTGGCCCGAGCCTTTTTTGCCGGCTTCGGCGGTATAGGTGCGCACATGGCGAAAATCAGCCAGGGTATTGAGATTGTTGTCGCCCACCAGGAAAACACTGCCGCCATCGCCGCCGTCACCGCCGTCGGGCCCGCCCTTGGGAATATATTTTTCGCGACGAAAGTGGACCACGCCGTTACCGCCGTCGCCCGCGATGGTCTTGATAGTGACTTCGTCTACGAATTTCATTTCTGTTCAACTATCCAATTATTAAAAGCTTTTTGCCACAGAGGGCACAGAGTACACCGAGAAAAACATTGTTTGTATAAAAAAATAATACTGCTCTGATCCGTCAGGGTGCTACCAGCCCAGGCCTTTCCCGACCTGGATAGCAGCAGCTTTAACACAAAAGACTCGGTGTTCTCTGTGCCCTCTGTGGCAAAGTTTTTGTCAGTTCATAAAAAAAGCCCCGAACCCGGGGCTTTTTTAAGCAGAGGCTGCTCGCGCCTCAGGCCGGCTGTACGCTGATGGTTCTGCGATTTTTCGGGCCGCGGGTTTCAAATACCACCTGGCCTTCAGCCTTGGCGAACAGGGTGTGATCGCGTCCCATGCCCACATTGGTGCCGGCGTGGAACTGGGTGCCGCGCTGGCGAACCAGGATGTTGCCCGCGAGGACAGTCTCGCCGCCGTATTTTTTCACGCCCAGTCGCTTGGATTCCGACTCGCGTCCGTTGCGGGTACTGCCCGCCGCTTTCTTATGTGCCATTGTAGAGTGCTCCTCTTGTGCCGCTTGCGCCTGGCGCTTAGCTGGCCTTAGCCGGCAATGCCGGTGATTTCGATTTCAGTGTAGTACTGGCGATGGCCGGTACGCTTCTGATGGTGTTTGCGACGGCGGAACTTCATGATCTCGACCTTATCGGCACGGCCATGGGTCTTGACCACGGCAGTGACTTTGCCACCGGATACCAGCGGGGTACCGATGTTGATTTTGTCGCCATCGGCGATCAGCAGTACTTTGTCGAGCTCGACAGCAGCACCTTCTTCGGCATCCAGTTTTTCGATGCGGCAGACGTCGCCCTGCGCTACTTTGTACTGTTTACCAC
>JBATHJ010000179.1:0-5457 GCA_049666625.1 Gammaproteobacteria bacterium
ACACGACTGGGTTCTCAGCCTCGATTGCGATGAGCGCCTGACCGAAGAACTCCAGCATTCGATCCTTGCCATCAAGGAAAGGCTGGATGACTACGATGCCTATAACATGGCGCGCAAAACATTCTACGTGTATCGCTGGCTGAACCATTGCTGGTACCCGGACACCAAGACCCGGCTGTTCAATAAAAACAGCGCACACTGGGGCGGCACCAACCCGCATGACCGTATTATTACCCGGGGTAATAACATCAAGTTATTGCACGGCGATATCCAGCATTACTCGTTTAGCTCTATTTCAGAGCACCTGTCTACCATCGACAGGTTCACCGAGATCGGCGCTGACGAGCTGATTAAAAAAGGCAAGCGCTTCAATGTGCTTAGCCCGCTCACTCATGGCTCGTGGACTTTTTTGAAATTATATATTTTCAAACGCGGTTTTCTCGATGGTTTTGCGGGACTCGTCGTTTCAATGCTGTCGTTTATGCATGTGTTCGTCAAGTACAGCAAGGCAATAATGAAAAAGAAATCCATGGCTAGCAATGAACATTCTTGAACTCTGCCTCTCACCAGGCCTTGGCGGTCTTGAACTATATGTTTTCAGATCAGCAGCGGCGCTATCGACAAACAACAATGTTATTGCGGTAGTGAATCAAAGCGGCAAGCTGCATGATTATTTTAAACAGCACTCGGTGGTAGAGACAAAATACCTGGGGAAATCTTTCAAACTGCTTCCCTTGATAAATGCGAAAAAGCTTGCCGCTATCATTGACAGCGAGAACATTGACGCAGTGCACATCCACTGGGGCAATGATCTTTCACTTTCCGTTATGGCAAAAGTCATCTCCCGGAGAAAGCCAGTGCTTATCTATACACGCCAGATGAAAATCACCCGGTACAAAAACGATTTTTATCATCGATTTTTATATAAGCAGCTCGACCTCATGTTGACAATAACAAACACGCTGAGGAACGAAGCAAGGAACTTTATTTCTGCACTCGGCGACAGGATCACTACCCTGTACTATGGCGTCGATAAACCCGATGTATTATTAAGCCATGAGCAGATTACCGCTCAACGCAAAACGACAGGATTCACTGAGATCGATTTCGTAGTCGGCCTGTTCGGACGACTGGAAAAAGGCAAAGGACAACATCTTCTAATCGAAGCCATCTCCATGGCAAAGAAACAGAATTACAACCCGAAAGCACTCATTGTCGGTCACGAAATGAAGCCAGGTTATCGCCAGAAACTGGTACACCTGGCGAAAGAAATGGGTGTGAATGATGACGTGGTATTCATGGACTTTGTTCCCCGGCCCCAGGAAATCATGCAACTATGTGATTGTGTGGCACTGACTTCCCAGGAAGAAACTTTTGGCCTGGTACTGCCCGAATCGATGAGATGCGGAGTTGCGGTTATCGGTAGTAACAAGGGCGGCGTTCCGGAAATTATCACGCACGAACAGACCGGCTTATTGTTTGAATCCATGAATGCCGCCAGCCTTTGTGAACAGATCATCCGGCTTATGGCCGATACTGATTTAAGACAACGCATTGCAATCAACGGCAAAAACGAAGCTGATGAGCGCTTTAATACTGAACACCATTTTAAAGCATTAGAAAACATCATACGCGAAACATCAGCCAGGTAAGTATAATACGATGAAATTCTGGTTCACCAAGGGCGTCTGGACACGTAAGAACGCCGATAAAAAAATAGCCAATATATCTTATGCTGACGTTAAAAGCATAGCGATATTGAGGCACGCCGCATTAGGCGATATGGTTCTGACGCGGAACTTCATAATCGAAGCCAAAAAGCTGTTCCCGAATGCAAAAATCACTATCAGCGTCATCAGTAATTACACCAGGGGCATACCCCATGATCTTGTTGACCGCGTACACATAATTCATGGCACAGACCAGCGAAAAACACCTCTGCTAACACGCATTAAAAAAATCCGGGAGCTCGGCTATCAAGATTTCATATTCGACCTGGCCTGCGGTAACAGATCTTTCCTTACATGCATGTTTACACCTGCGCTACTTAAATTCGGCTTCCCCTATCGAACCATTCGCGCATGGATGTTTTATGATGTCGCCATCTGCCGTAGTGATTTAATTTTCGAAGTCGACAACATGCTTAGTATGTTGCATCTACTGGGCGCCAAAACTGTTTACCCGCATGTCTACAACATGCCTGGTGAGGACATGAAACACGACAGACCATACGTCGTATATTTTCCGGGCGCATCGGAGCCTAGCAAATGCTGGCCACGAGAATATTTTTCACAATTGATTGAACAAATGTCCAAAAAGTATCCTGATCGGGATCACTTGATATTGAACGGACTTAAAGACTGGGAGCGCGCAGAGAACATTATCGATTCCATCCAGGACACTATCAACATCAAGGCCGTCGATGCTGACACTATTGAAGAGACCACCGCCTTAATGAAAGGCGCCGATCTGCTGGTTTCTAACGACACGGGTGTCAGGCATGTCGCGATTACTTCCAACACACCAACTGTCGGTATTTTTATAGGCGGCCCATACCGTTACTGGCCAAGATACGACATCCATGACGCTGTATTTCCGGGTGAAAAAAATCAGACCGTGCCTGTCAACGAAGTATACAAAGCTTGCATCGGCTTACTTGATAACCGCCAATTACAGCACACAGATGACGCCTAATATTCTTCGTAGGACTTCTCTTCGATAAAGTCGGAACCGAGTTTTATGTTAATTTCCCGCTTTACTTCAGAACGACGATCATTGGTGATATATACGCTACGCGCCAGTTCAATAAATACCTGATCAAACTCTTTCTTCGCTTCCTTGTCGCGGATGTCATCTTCAATGACCCATAATTTTTCGTTGACCTGGCGCAGCTCATCAACTTCAGCCTGCACATCCTTACGCGACCAGGGCAACTTTTCCAGCATTACATTCAGCGCCGACAGCTCTCGATTAATGTTCTCGAGTTTTTCAGCGCCCCTGATCCGGTCTTTCTTGATTTCCAGGATCGTGATTTTGTCGAAAAACTCGCCAATCGAAATCTCCACATTGACATTCATGATAGACACACCGCCTTTGGATTTATGAATAGAAGCCGCCCTGGCAGATGCGTGTGCCGGGCGTGCAAAGCCCTATTATAACAAGCCCACGATGAAAGCGTTTGCAATACGACCCGTCCGATGCCGCGTACACACAGCCTGACTCACTATTCGGCGCGGAGTGACAGTTGGCCCCGCCAGGTTTCCTGGCCTTGACTGACTTGCCTGTCTACGCCGGCAACGAAGACGTGAATCGTTGTATAGAACAGGTTAAGATGCACCACACAATAGCCGCCTGTAAGCAGCCCTTTCCCGGGTCGACACTGCCGGCATTCATCCATGATTCTCAGGAACGCACTGGTGAAAAATAGTTTCATATATCTTGTCAGCCGCATTATCAAAATAGCTGCGAATATCTCGAAATTTCTGTGTTACGGCTTTCATTTTTTAATGCCCAAAAAAAGATTCACGCTACCACAGCAGGCAACTCCGATTTTTGGCAAGCGCAGGCAGGCGTTGATTCCTGCAATCCTCTGGCAGACGAATTACACCAACCGTGTAACGCTACCGGTGTACCTCAACTACCTGTTCAATCGCCTGCTGTCGTACAACTTTGAATATCGTTTCATGATCACAGAAGACCGGGCAGATTTTATTAAGGAGAATTACTCGCCCGAGATATACCAGGCATACTCACGGCTGCAGATTGGTGCTGCCCAGGCTGATTTGTGGCGACTACTGGTGTTGCAAAAATATGGCGGCATCTACATGGATATTGACGCCCACCTGGTCTGGCCCCTGAGCTCAACCATAAAGCCCGACTACGAGGAACTCTACCTGACCATCAGGAACGGTGAAATCAGCAACTATTTCATTGCCAGCAAGAACAATAATCCACACCTTGAAAAAATGATTGACATTGTTTTGAAAAATATCGAAGACAACAGCATCAGAAATGTTTACGAATTGACAGGTCCTGCTGTATTCAACCAGGTACTGGACAAGTCATCAGTCAATACCATGCAATACCGCTACATATGTAACCAGGGCAACTTCACAAATGAATATTTCCAGTACATTGATAAACCAGAGGGCAAATGGACGCATGCACAGAAACAGATTGACATTGTGAAGAAATAGATGCCTTCATATCTGATTTTCATTCGTCTTAACTAGCCATGCAAAAAATCCTCGTAGTTCGCAATGACAAGTTGGGTGATTTCATGCTGACATGGCCGGCATTATCGTTACTGAAATCAACATACCCACAGTCGCACATCATAGCCCTGGTCCCAGGTTACACAAAAGCGATGGCTGAATTATGTCCCTGGATTGACTCGGTGCTGATAGATACACACGAACCCTCATTAATTAAAGACCTGATCCATTTATCTAAAAAGATCAGAACGGCGAATGTGGACGCATCGATTTCACTCTACTCTGAAATGCGCACATCGCTCGCCCTGTGGCTGGCCAGCGTTAACCAGCGATTTGGGCCAGCCACAAAACTTGCCCAGATATTTATTAACAGGCGTTTGCGGCAGAAAAGATCCCGCTCAGCTAAACCCGAATTTGAATACAATCTCGATCTCGTGCGTTACTTTATTCAAATGCAGGGTGACAGATCCGGATCGCTACAGGGACCGCCATATCTCAGTTTTGACGCAAATGACGTTCACAACACCAAAGCAGAGTATTACAAGTCACATAACATTGAAACAAATCGTAAACTGGTGTTTATTCATCCAGGCTCGGGCGGATCTGCCATCAACCTTACCCTGCAACAATACACTGATCTTGCAACAACACTGGCAGAGAAGATCAAACTGCATTTTGTTATTACAGCCGGGCCAGATGAACTTGAGACCGCCACCCGACTTGCAACTTTGATGCAACACCTTGATTGCTCGGTATATCACTCACAAAAGGGGCTGGTTGCTTTTTCCCGGTTTATTGCCAGCTGTGATTTATTCATAAGCGGTTCGACCGGGCCACTGCATATAGCGGGAGCACTTGATGTCAATACTGCCGCATTTTATCCAGCCAGGCGATCAGCTACGCCCCTGAGATGGCAAACGCTAAACCAGCAAAATCGCAGGCTGGCATTTGCACCTGACAGGCATGTGGACGAAAATGATATGCAAACAATAAACCTTCAATACTGCGCCGAGACCATCACGAATTTTTTGATAAACAAGCCGGGATCTGACGAGAATAGTGATACACAAACACAACAATCATAAGACAATGATTTCATGCCATATAATAATACAGCTTTTCCTGTCAGCATAATTCTGCCGAATTATAATGGCAGGCACCTGCTTGAAAAAAACCTCCCCTCAATAATCGAGGCCGCAGGTCAATACGAGCATGAAATTATTGTTGTCGATGATTGCTCCAG
>JBATHJ010000180.1:0-2534 GCA_049666625.1 Gammaproteobacteria bacterium
GAACGCATGGTGCAACTCAATAAGCTCCTGCTCGAATGGTTGCGCCTGACTGACCAGCTGGTCGATGAAAGAATAATTGAATAACTGGGCTCAGCAATTGTAGGGGTCGGGGTGATTTAATACGAAGGCACTAAGGCATACGCTTACTCTTTATCAACAAATGGCAGGTCATTGAGTCCAGGTACTACGCCTGTCACAAGCCATTTAATGTTCTAATCCCTGAGGTGAATATTTATTTATTGAGTGAAAGTCTGAACTTCATATCAATCATTCTATACGCAATCCAGGCAGCAAATCGAAAAAGCATCGCAAGACAGCCTGGCCGCGGCCAGTGTGGCCGGCGATGTGCTGCGACAAAGTCTGTTAGACTTTGATTACTCCGAATCCTTTACGCTTTCAAATACAGGAAACACTATGACCAGGGCTACTCAATACGTAAACCATATGTATTCGCTATACGATGGGAGAGCTGCTGTAACGGTGGGGGTTAATATTAATTCTGACAGTATTCACCCGTTTGTATTCGAAGACACATGTAAAGTGCCCATCGGCCTGATTGCGCTGTCTGCCGATGGCGTTACGAATTCGGCTGATGTCGATATCTATCACATCAGTGCATTCATGCCTGGAAAAGGCCAGGGTACTCAGATCATAAAGTTCCTGTGTGACTCAGCGGATGAATACAGTGTGCGTTTATGTATTCAGGCTGAAGTGCTGCACAATGGCGATCAGACAATGACGACACCTGAGCTTGTAGACTGGTATCATAAATTCGGATTCACCGGTAACAGGCTAATGCAGCGGGAGCCCGTTGCTAATTAGATGGGTCAGAGTGAAGCGCCCCGAATTTCATTCTATTTTTTCATATGTAAAACACGAGGCTTACAAACTCACACACTGCGAATCATGCAGCAGAGGTAATACATTGAAAAATCTATTGTGTTTTCTTTTAATACTGGTTTGTCTGAATATTTCAGGTTTGCCCGACGTACTGGCGGAAGAACAAAGTGTTCGTCCGGGTATTAATAGTTACTACATGGATCCAGACTGGCAGCAATGGAAAAATCAGTTCGAAACACCAGGTCGAGAAGTCTATGACCGTCGCCTGGATATTTTGCGCGCCTCGGGTGTGACGCCGGGAATGGCTGTGGCGGATATTGGCGCGGGCACGGGGCTGTTTACGCGACTCTTTTCGCCACAGGTGGGCGCACAGGGCAAGGTAGTCGCGGTGGATATTTCGCGACCGTTTGTTGAAAACATTTTGCGCGAGAGCCGCGAACGAAATTTAATCAACATCGAAGGCGTGATCAATTCGCCTGGTGATGTCATGCTGGATGCGAAATCAATTGACCTTGCGTTCACCGTGGATACGTATCACCATTTTGAGTATCCGCAAAGCATGCTCGCTTCGATACACAAGGCGCTGCGTTCCGGCGGCAGGTTGATTGTGATCGATTTTCGAAAACATCCGGGTAAAAGTTCGGGCTGGGTCATGGGACACGTTCGCGCCGACATGAAGAAGGTGATTGACGAAATCACCTCGGCCGGGTTTGTACTAATTGACGACAAGCCTCTGCTGCGCACCAATTACTTTCTGGAGTTTCGCAAGCTTGAATAACAATGATTGCCCGGGCACCTGATATAAAGGGGAGCCCGGCGGTTGGACATTAAGCGGCAGGTCTTTTATCCTGTTGCTTCGCCACAAACCCAAACTGAAAAAAACATCGCCATGCCTGATATTGATACCCTGGATTTCCTCGCTTACACGCTGCTCAACAACGCCGTACAGAACTGGCTTATCGCACTGACCGTATCGGTGCTGGTGTATTTGCTGATACGCATCATTATCCGCCTCGGCGTTTCGCGCCTGGCCCGTCTGGCAAAGGGAACCACCACCATCTGGGACGACGCGGTGACCGATGCACTGTCGCGAACACGCGGCCTGTTCGTGCTGATTATTGCGCTGTTCACGGGTTCGCTGTTCCTCGAGTTTCCCGGCCGGGCAGGGGAAGTGATCGTCAGCGTCACTTCAATCGCGCTGTTCATCCAGAGTGGATTGTGGCTCAACAGCGTCTGGCAGTTCTGGATTAAAGCGGAGAGCCAGCGCCGCCGCAAGATTGACCCGGCCACGGTCACCACCGTGAGCACGATGGGCTTCGTCGGCCGGCTGGTGTTGTGGGCGCTGGTTGCGATACTGCTGCTGGACAACCTTGGCTTCGACGTTACCGCGCTGGTCGCCGGCCTCGGCGTCGGCGGCATCGCGGTCGCGCTGGCGTTGCAGAACATACTCGGCGACCTGTTCGCGTCGCTGTCCATCGTGCTGGACAAGCCCTTCGCGGTCGGCGACTTCCTGATCATCGACGAACACATGGGCGCGGTCGAAAACGTCGGCCTCAAGACCACGCGAATACGCAGCCTGTCGGGCGAACAACTGGTGTTCTCCAACGCCGACCTGCTGAAAAGCCGCATCCGCAATTATGGCCGTATGTTCGAGCGCCGCGTTGTGTTCAAGTTCGGCGTTACCTACCAGACCC
>JBATHJ010000181.1:0-13607 GCA_049666625.1 Gammaproteobacteria bacterium
GGCCGGTAAAGACCTCACCGGTGCGGGCGCGAGCCTGCCCAGGTAACTAATGGCAACGACAGCCACGCTCAGCAAACGCGCCAGCGCGAGGACAATGCCGGCGGCATGCGAACTGCAATTGATATGTATCATTGCATGAATATAAGTGTATGCTTATAATTCGTTTACTATCACCATACTGGACTGCCTTATGCAATTCTCGCTCCGCCAGCTAATACACACCGCCCTGCTGACCAGCCTGCTCAGTGTTTCTGCACATGCCTTCGCAGAAAGCATGTCCGACCGCGAACTGGCGGCAGAAAAGGTCGGCGCCGAGTTTCTCAAACGCCTCGGCGGCGAACTCAAAAAAGAGATGGCCGCGAATGGCCCGGTGTCTGCGATCAGCGTGTGCCGTGATGTTGCACCCAGAATCGCTAATGATCTGTCGATTGCCAATGGCTGGAAAATCACCCGCGTCAGCCAGAAAGCGCGCAACCCGTTGCTGGGGACGCCCGACGCCTGGGAAAACAAAATGCTGGACGAGTTTGAAATTCGCGCGGCCAACGGTGAAAAGTTTGAAGACATGCACACCGACCAGATCATTCGCGAGGGCGGTAAATCCTACTACCGTTGTATGCGACCGATACAATTGCAGCCGATATGCCTGACCTGCCATGGCAATGAAGACACTATCCCGGCCGAGGTGCAGGCGAAACTCGACGAGATGTACCCGCATGACAAGGCGCGTGGCTACAAAGTCGGTGACGTGCGTGGCGCCATCAGCATCAAACAGTCACTGGACATAGCACTGCCGGCAAAACCTTAAGCCGGTTTCGCCTGATAAAGACTTCGCGCGCTTTCGTATTTGTAGATTGTCATGACAGCTGAACTCAGTATTGCTGCCGCGTTCATGATCGGCCTGCTGGGCTCGACGCATTGCGTTGGCATGTGTGGCGGTATTGTCGGCGCGCTTACCATGGGACTGCCTGATGCAGTGCGACAGTCGCCACTCAGGCTTTTACCTTACCTGCTCACGTATAACGCCGGGCGCCTGCTCAGTTACAGCCTGGCGGGCCTGATCGTTGGCCTGCTGA
Source organism: Gammaproteobacteria bacterium (assembly GCA_049666625.1). GTDB lineage: Bacteria > Pseudomonadota > Gammaproteobacteria > SZUA-229 > SZUA-229 > JASBSR01. Next base: position 1,074 of record JBATHJ010000181.1, read on the forward strand.
CCGCCACCGCGGGCAACCTGTTTCAAATGCGGTTTCCGATCGGGGGTGTCGTTGGCGGCTTATTCATGGTTGCACTCGGTATCTATATCGCGGGCTGGTATCCCACCATGCGTTCACTGGAAAAACTTGGCGGCACATTCTGGAAACAGATCGAACCCTTTGGTCGAAAATTGATGCCGGTAAAAACCCTGCCACAGGCGATGGGTCTTGGACTACTCTGGGGCTGGCTGCCATGCGGCCTGGTGTATAGTACGCTGGCCTGGTCCGCGACTGCGGCCAGTGCCACGCAAAGCGCGGTGCTGATGTTTGCCTTTGGCCTCGGCACCCTGCCCATGCTGCTCACCATGGGCGGCCTTGCGCATAAACTGCAACGCCTGACACAAATGAAATCGACCCGCTATATTGCTGGCATACTACTGATTGCCTTTGGTGTAATGATACTGGTGAAAGCCTTTGGCGGCGGTCATCATCATATGGGCTGATTGTGTTCATATCCGGTACAACAAGGATCCGTGCAAGGCTGCTGCAGCAACCGCAGGCCGATTAGAAACGGAAACCGAAATTTATTCCATACAGGTAATGATACTGGCTGCGATCTGAAATAATTCCCTGATCTTCATCCAGCTTGATATTCAACGCCCCCCAGTTGAGGCCGAGCTGGATGGCATCGCCGATGCCAAACAACAGCCCCAGGCTTGCCCTGGCGATCAGACCGACATCGCCATGCTCGGTTGAGCCAGCAGTAAAATTCATTTGAAAATAGCTCGGATTCATAGCGCGTGATAAACGCCACCTGAGCATCGGACCCAGCAACCAGTAGCGCCCTTTCAACTCGAGCACTCTGGCTTCTTTCAACAGTATATCTGCCTGTCCCAGCTCAAAACTGATTCCGACATCAGTACCCACATCACGAAACCCGGTCGAATAACGCACCCCGTTGAAGCGTGCGTGCTGGTCATCACCGGATGAACTAGCGCTGCTGACAAGAGTGAGTTCGCGCCAGCGACCACATGGCTGTATGCCAAGGGTGACATCGTAAACATATTTGAATATGTACAGTGCCCAGACTACCAGTACGATCGTACCAATAATAATAAACACGATTGCAGCGCTATCACCGGAAGGACCGTTGCCCGACCTCATCAGGTCATCAGTAAACTCACCCATAATTCTGAAAGATTGCTCGCCTGATGATTCACTGCCCGACCCGGCACAATCGTCGCGCTGGCGGGTATCGTATTGCTGCAGATCTACCGGTTGCAGATCGTCCTGTTGCAGGTTGTCCTGTTGTAAGTCATCTCTGGACTCAACAGGCGCCGGCAATTCCTGCAATGAATCACTCGCAGCCAGCTTTACCGCGTAACGCCCTGACTGTATGTAACCACGCTGTCGCAGCGACTGCGCCAGCGCAGGGTAGGCCTGCGGTGCTACCCGAATGACTGTCGCTTCAGGATACTTTGCCAGCAGCTCGGCCTCATTCATGCCTTCGATCAAACCCTGTTCTGCAGCGTAAACAGGGTATGGAAAAAGATACATTCCGGATACGGACATGCAGACCAGGTAAATCACTAATCGTTGAAACATCACACTCCCATGATCAAATTAAGCAAACTCTGATGCGGCATCCATGAAATATCAGAGCAGTATTCAGCGAAATGCTGATTTATCTTAATGCTTCCTTTTCAACCACCCTGGTCGCTGAAAATGACAGCAATCATGTGTGGTCATATGTATTACCGCATTACTCGCGAACCGCTATGCACCGAATAATATTCAATTGGCAACTATATAATTGACATCATGCATGCTGGCATTGGCCTGGCCTGATCGCAGCACTAAAATACCGGGGTGTTTATTTATCCAGCCGTTAACTTCAGTAACTGAACGAATTTCGACCATTGTTCTTGGCGCGATACATTGCCTGGTCCGCCAGGTTAATCAGCGCCTGTGCATCAATGGCGTCTTGCGGGCCGATCGCAACGCCAATGCTCACGCCAGTGACAACCTCATGCCCTTCAATCACCATCGGCTTTGAAATATCACCAATGATTTTGTCGATAATTTTCTTAGTGTCCGACTTCGTCGTATAGGACTCAAGCAGTATCAGGAATTCATCTCCCCCTAAGCGGGCAACCGTATCTTCTTTTCGTAACAGTGATGCGAGACGATTAGCCATTATCTGCAACACATGATCACCGATGCCATGCCCATAGGTATCATTGATCAGTTTGAAATCGTCGAGATCAAGAAACAGCAGCGCCAGTTCTGCTGACTGGCGCTCACATCTCTGCAAGGAGTGATTCACCCTGTCGTAAAACATCAGGCGATTGGGCAAGCCTGTCAATGGGTCATGGTGCGCAAGAAAGTCCAGGTTTTCCTGGTTCTGCTTGATAGGTGTAATGTCGGAAAACACCGAGACATAATGCGTCACCTTGCCAGCACTGTTCACAATCGCACTGATTGACTGCCATGATGGAAAGGCTTCACCGTTCTTGCGCCTGTCCCAGATCTCTCCTTTCCAGTGACCAGTGTGTTCTATTTCATCCCACAAGTTTTGATAGAAGTCTCTATCGTGGTGGCCAGACTTTAGATGTGATGGTTTTCTACCTGCCACTTCATCCTTGTCATATCCGGTTATAACCGTGAATGCCGGGTTAACAGACGTAATGCGGCTAAGCTGGTCTGTCACCACCACGCCCTGGTTCGTCGAATTAAACACGGCACCCGCCATCTTTAGTTCGTCTTCCATAACTTTTCGATAGCTGATATCAATGCCTGATGACAATGTCCCGGTAATTTCTCCACTGGCCGACTTCTGAACCGTGTTGTGCCAGGCAACATAATGAATCACGCCATCAGCCGATATTATTTCATTTTCATAATATTCGACTGGCGCGATGTCGTCATCAATTAGCTTAGAGAATACCTGTTTGACTTTATCTCTGTTGTGCTCTGGAATCGCAATATCAATCCAGTTTTTACCTATCAATGATTTCTCACTTCGACCAAGCAATTCACAGCCACGGCGATTGATCAGCGTAATGCGGCCCGCGTTATTGATACTGACGATAATAGCTTCTGATACTTGCAAATAAAGTTCGGCGCGATTCTTCTCCGCAACAATCGCCAGTTGCACCTGTTTACTTTCTGTTATGTCTTCCGAAATACCAAGCAGGTGTGTCGGCTGTGAACATTCATCCAGAATCGGCACCTTCCTGGTGTGGAGCATACGTTTGCCCTGGCTGAATGTATCAATCTCTTCTTCGGGGATATCGAGCGTTTCCCGGGAACTCAGGACCTCACGATCTTTTTGTTCAAAAAACTCGGCCTGTTCAGAGGGGAAGAAATCATGGTCATGTTTACCGATCAACTTATCCCGAGTGATGCCAGTCAGGGCTTCACATTCTTTATTGACCTTGACGAAGCGCAGTTCTTTAGCGTCCTTGATGAACACCATGAGCGGAATATTCTCTACGATCGTATCCAGGTGCTGCTCTGCGGTGCGTGCCTTGCGCGCAGCTTTCTCGGCACGATTGACAAGATATTGCGCATATATTCCAAAGATAAGCGCCAGGCTGAATATATTAATCCGCCACCAGAGCTCGAGTGGCTCAGCCTGAAATAACTGTTCGGTAAACGTCCGCTCGCCCAGAATGTATGCATCGATCAACGAATCAAGAATATAGAACAGCCCACCTATACACCCGGCCAGCCAGACCAGCCTGTATTGCGTGAATATAGTGCGCTTCATATGCTCGACTTCATAGCTTTTGTCACGACTGCGATAAACGTGTATTTAGCATTACAACATCTTCAATTTATTGCAATTGATGTAGTTTCAGTGTGCGCTGCTATCCGGGACGGTCGCTGAACAATATCTATAATACTCATATACATTTGAGTTTAGACCACGCTCTGGCAGTTACACCACACGCATCGCAACTTTATGCGGACAGCGGTCAGGGACACATGCTGCATTAGACGTTCGTCTAAGCGTTTATGCGTACGGGGTTACGCGAATTTCAGGATCAGCCACGATGGCAGATCCAGCGATTTACTATATAGCCGCTACTTTTGTACATATTAAATAATGAAATGACACGTGATGTTTACAAAACTAACGCGAGGCACTTCTATTGCGCGATTCTCAAGGCACATTGAACAGTACATGATGTCACACAGCCATCTGCTACAGCACATGCGCTGCTATACCTCACCTGGGAAACAGGCGATCAAAATTATTTCGCTCAAGGTCGGCAGCGACATCTTGCGGCAATTGCAACAGCCACGCTCTTGTCTGCTCGACGATCTCCGGTAATTCCGCCCAGCGCGAAGGCTTGTAGGTATCCGCGCCGAGCAGGAAACGACTGCGGTAGTTGATCAGCAGTCTGCGCCATTGATCTGTGAGCATGCCGTTTTCATCGGGCAGGCCATCGCGAAGTGACAAGTCGATATGAAGGTCCGGATATTCATCCAGTAATTGCTTGAGTATTTCTAAAGGCACATCAAATCCGCCGTGTGCCCAGATGACTGCTATGCCTTTTGATTTTTTCAGCAGAATTTCAATACCGGCAAGATCAGTATGCGGATGCAATACCAGTCGGTGCTCGCTCGCCAGCGATATCATGTCTTCAATTTGCCGGGTATTCATGTTTTCACCAAACACGTGAAACTCGCCAAACCCCCGGTATGGCACTCGTTGCAAATGCTGCAGCAGGTAACTTTTCAATTCCGGGTCCTTGTACCAGAGGTAGCGATGCCGCCAGCTTTTGTAGGGCCTCAACATGGGCACCACGATGTCGGGGTTTTCGCGGTATAGTTTTTCCGCTCCTTCAGCCGGCGTGGCAGATACAAGTGCGCGCTTTATGTTTTGCTGTGTTAACAGATGTATTGCACGTGCGGGCGGGAGCGCATTCCATATATCCTGATCGTAATGGATATGTGCATCAAATATAACCGGCACACCATCATCGGCAGTCGCGTTCAGGCTGCACGCTGCCAGCGGGAATAAAACCAGGTATTTTAGAAGAGTCGACATAATTGCAGGCCTCAGTATGCGACGCCAGCCCGGCATCCTCAATTCATTATGTAGAATCATATCGCCTGGTGCCGGAATAATAAAGCTCAGGCCGTGTTTATATATAACCCGCTTAGAGCTTTAATGAACCGCCTGTTTCGTTACTCCACGAGACTGCATTCAGATACACGGTGCTTATGTCATTCCTGGATAAATCAGTGTACACCACTGCTTCCCATTGCTGGCGCTCATACGCCAGCACACAGCCAAGCGCCGCACCCAGTTCACCACCGCCATTGAGCAGCGCCTGTTCAAGTTCATCACCCAGGGGCAATTCACCGACGACATCAGACATTGGCATGCTGAGTAATATATCAAGCGCTGAAAACAGGCCGAGGGTGAAGAACGTTTCGATGTCTTTAGCACCTGCCTGCTTTGCCAGCAGTTCGCACATGCGCGCCCGGGTCAATGCAGTGAGCAATATCTCATGCGGCTGATCATTAAAACCGGCCAATGCTATTAGAGACGCAAAACGCCTGATGCTATTCAGGCCCAGGTACACTATGGCTTCGTTGATAGATTCTACTTTTCTTGGTAGCGCAAACTGTGCTGCATTAATAAAACGTAATACTTTGTAACTCAGGGTTACATCCTGCGCGATAAGTTTTTCGATTTCTATATGGACTGGATCAGGCTGCATCAGTTTTGCCAGTAGATGCATGATCGATATCTTGTTAGTCGGCGTGCGCTTGCCCTTTACAACATCAGGCTTGCTCAGAAAATATCCCTGGTAATAATCGAAGCCCAGGTCTTTCAGAAACATGAACTGTTCCCTGGTCTCGACTTTTTCTGCCAGCAGGCGCGCCTTGAATGGTTGCAGTAACTTCACATGCGACTCGATTTCTGCTGGTTTGAGTAACAGCACATCAAGTTTTATAAAATCGGCAATTTCGACCAGCGGCTGCCAGTCAGCATCATAGATAAAGTCATCCAGTGCTATCAGGTAGCCCTGGCCAGAAAGCTGCCTGACCGCAGCAACAAGCGCCTCATCAACACGGACATCTTCCAGCACTTCGAGCACGACACGGTCACTCGGCAGCACCTTGATCGAATCGTCGAGCAACAGCTCGCGGGTGAAATTAATGAAGGCCCGATGACTGCCGACGATACTGTCGAGGCCGAATTCAGCGAAGGTATTCAGCATCACCTGCGAACTCGCCTGGTTACCGTCTACCGTGCCCGCGCTGGATTTGTCGCCGTCACGAAATAGCAGCTCGTAGGCGTATACAGCCATGTTCTGATCAAATATTGGCTGCCTGCCGACGAACGCATCATACATTTTTACTGGCTCCCCTCAGCATGCAATCGCGTCTCAGCTCACCGTAACAGGCAGTATCGAACGCAGAGTATATGAATCTCCGGAATAGTATCGGCACAGGTAATACAATCTTGAATGGCACTCGATCTTATTCGGCCAAATCCCGAAGAAATGAATATTTAGACAAAACCCGTTTTAGATCGGGATGCGACCAGGTCGATGGCTTGAGTTACAGCACCAGAATCAGTGGTATCCACTGAAATCGCCACATCTCGTTCATCGTCACGCAACGCCTGCCAGTTCGCGAGCTGGTGTTCCAGCACGGCAAGATCCGCATCAGAAACGTCATTTACGCGCGCACTGATTCGCTTGCGCAGTATCTCTGCTGGCGCAGTAACTTCCACTATAGTAAATGCAATACCGCAATCCCTGGCCAGCGACTGGAATGGCGCACGCTGTTCATGCTTGAGAAACGCCGCATCAACAATCACGCTGTAGCCTGCTGTTATGATTGTTGCAGCCAGTTCTGCCAGTTTTGCATACGTTTTATCCGAGGCCTGCGCAGAATAGATCCCGCTATCGATTGCATTCGCACCAGCGTGGTCCGCTGCAAGATTGAACAGGCGCTTGCGTTCAACATCTGATCGAATACGCACAGCACCAAGCGCATCCACCAGCTGGCGTGACACCGTGCTTTTGCCCGAAGCAGAAACCCCGCGCATAAGTATCATTCTCGGTGTCGGGCGCTGAGTGCTGTCCATAGCCAGCGTGAGATATGATTCAAATTCACGGCGTGATGCCTGTTGCTCTGCCGCATCGAGATTTTTTTGCTCAAGGCGTAATGCATCCACCTTGGCACGCACCAGTGCACGGTAACAAAAATAAAACGGCAACACTGACAGACCCTCATAGTCACCGCTGGATTCCAGGTAAGTATTCAAAAAACGGTTTGCCAGCAAATGCTGCTGCCTGTCATGCAAATCCATTACCAGGAACGCAATTTCACTGATTACATCTATCCAGCGTAATTGCGCATTAAACTCGATACAGTCAAAAGCAACCGGTCGATCGATGGATTGATTCAGTGCCCCATGTTCAAGCCATAACAAGTTGCGCAAATGCATATCACCGTGGCACTCGCGCACATAGCCGTCACGTTTGCGCTGGTTTAATACATATTCAAGGCGGGTAAACTCTGACCTGCTCCAGTGTTGCAAACTGTCGAGCGTGTCAGCATACGGCGCAGTATCAATATGCTGTCGAATCTGCACAAAGTTTTCTTCGACCGGCTGATAAACCACATCGCTATTGCCATAAGGCATCGATTCAGTAGCAACTTCAACAGAGCGGTGAAAGTCTGCCACCATGTGCGCAATAGCCTCCATATGCCTCGCCGTAAGCCTGCCTGCTGCGAGCATATGATCGAGCTGCGCCTGCTGTGCAAACTGCAGCATTTTTACCGCGTACTCGATGACATCGGCCTGCCCGGATATAACCGGATCATCAAAACTGCCGGTGATCTCAACCACATCCAGGTATATCTCGGGTGCAAGTCTGCGATTGAGCCGCAGTTCCTGCTCACAGCATTCACGCCGTTTATCAAGTGTAGAAAAATCGAGGAAGCCAAAGTTGACCGGTTTTTTTATTTTGTAGGCAAACTCACCGGTGAGAATCACCCATGAAATATGGGTTTCGATAAGTTTAATTTGAGACACCGGATGGCTGTAACACGCCGGTTTGAGCAAATGTGTTATGTCAAATTTCATTTCAACACATCCGCTGACATTAGCGCTTCAGCGTATTTTGTGAAGTGCAGCACAGGCGTATGCGAACACGACACTATTAACCACCACGGTTCATACCTGGCCGTGGATTCATGTTCATTTGCATGGGCGCTGTTCTCTGCTGCATCTGGTTATTCGGCCGCTGCACAGGATCCAGCCATACCCGGCCCTGCGGCGTATCCGATGGATTCATATAACGCTCGAGCACTAGTTCGCCCGCCGGGTTTTTCTTCAGCTCCACAATGGCTTCTGCAGCCCTGGATTCAGTTGCATCACCGGCTTTCATTTGCACTGCGAACGCGTGCCGGGCGCCATCCAGTTCAAATGCCGCCGATGCATTGCTAACATGTGTCTGCACCAGCCAGCGGTTCGCCTGTTTCTCATACGGCAGTGCGTTACCCGATCGCAGTAACTGCTGGCCGCTATCGGCCGGCGTCACTCGCGTTGCGCGAATAGTGTGTTTATCAATGCGCACACCAGAGACCGCAACTGTTTCCCCGGGCTGCGGCAGCGTTGCGCCGTTGTACGCAATCATAACTGTCTGACCCAGCACCTTAAAACGCGCAGCTTCTGCGTTGACAGTTTCGACTTTGCCAATGACTTCATGGCGCAGGTTGATTTGCTGTGCATCGGTATGTTTGCCGGCATCGCCTGTCAGCACTTCTACAACATCACCTATCACAAGTTGTTGATGCGATGCTTTTATACCGTCTATGGTGAAGGGTGTTGCATGGTCGTATTCAATTTCGACGCCATTGACGAATATACTACCGAAGCCGGTGATCTCACCGACTATGCCCGTTCCACCGAGTCCATTCCCAGAGTCGGCAAGCATACCAGTACCGCCAATCCCGATATCGCTGTCTTCATCATTTCCTGCGCGCATATTCGACTGGCCAGGCACACAGGCAACCAGGCTTACAAACAACAAATATACAAATGCCCGGTAAAACTGGTTCATTGCTCGGTCTCCTGCTTTTTATCTATCTGTGCCTGGTACCAGTAAACACCCAGGCGCATGCGATAGTGCGCATCAGCCTTGTGCTTGTCAGCATCATACAGTTTGATTGCCTGCTGATTGAGCTGCTGCAGAAGCTCATCGCCTTTCTTACTGGCTAGCTTACGCAGCTTGTTCACGGATGCCTCGCTTAGCGATGCGTAATACACGCTGCGCTCAAGCATGGGCTCATCATTTGAAAGCATGTTATTGACACAACTGGCGATGTGGTCATGTACATTATGACCAAGGTAGTAAGCCATATCGTTAAATTCTTTATTGGTAACAAACGCAGACTGGTTGAGCACCACGCTTTCGTCTTTCATGCGCACAATGTTTAAACGCAGCCATTCATCGAGAATAACTTTTGGGCGCACATCTTTATTCACACTGCTGACCAGATGTTCAAAACTCGGTTCATTTTTATTTGCGGTTTTCTGCAGCGCTACAGGTTTGCCCTTGTCATCCTGGTATTTTGGCAAACTCATCCAGCGCGCAACAATTTCACCGCTGAGTGAAGCTGAACTTGTGATTTGCTGGCGCTCATCTTCGGCCTGCTGGCGAATGCGCCTTATGTCTTTGCGGTGCACGCCGGTGAGTACAAAAATACGGCTGTCACTCGGCGGCTTACCATCGAGTGAAAAATGTTCATCTGCAACATCTACATATAGCTCTTTCATCAGTTCACGAAATTGCACAAAGCTCACGCCTTTCTCAATCAACAGGCGAACCAACGGCCTGCAAAGCATGTTGACTGCTTTGACAAGCGCTAGCTGTGTTTTGTTGTATCCGCTCATGTCCGTTATTGCCCTGAGTTTTAAAAACCCGTCGATTGCCTGACCAGGATCAAGCTGTGCACGACTACCTGATTATAACCGCCGTGGGAAATAGTACCACACATTCACATTCGTGGGAACTATTCCCACCTGGACGCTCTAAGGCTGGGTGATTTATCAGCGAGACGCTTATGAAAACTCTAATTTTTAATAATGAAATCAGACGCCTGGCACATAATTCAGCACGCCCGCTGGGCGCCGTGCTGATCACCGGCCTGCTCAGCATCAGCCTGGGCGCCTGTAATGCAGAGTCGTCTGACATACTCACCAGCACTGCGGACAATAATGCCGCGGCCCTGGCGAGGACACGCCCGGCTGACCTGGCGCAGTACCAGACATCCGCACACGACCATGGACCGTTTGGTTATCGCCAGCCGGGCTACGTGAACCAGGACACCTACCTGACCGAGAATATTTATGGCGTCGAAAATTTAGCCTACTACGGCGACTGGGATTCAAACCGGGTATATATCATAGACGTGGATACTATGCGCCTGCTCAAGAGCGTGGAAAATACTGGCGATGGCCCCTACGCTATCGACCAACAGGGTGCCAACAAAGCCTATGCCCTGACCCGTAAAACTGAATCAGTCACCGTGGTCGATAATTTCACTATCGAAAACCAGGGCATGATTGAGCTAGAGCATAAACCACGCTCGACCAACTTTAACGCCAATACTTTATTGTCACTGGAGTCCGGTGCTGATAAAGCCATGACCAGCATTGTTCGCACGGATATGGACCGCGTCACCCATGTGGTCGGTGAAGATGTACACACCAGCCCCGAAGATTTCGGCGGTTCGCTCTCAACCGGGCATCCGCTGTGGATCAGTGACCATCACTTCTTCATGCTGGACCGTGCAGCACGCCAGATCCAGCTGTGGAACCGAGACGGTGACTTGCTCTCATCGCTGGACACGCCCGCTTCGGTACATCATGTTTTTCAGCCGCCGGCAGCCACCATCTCAACTGGCGATAGAAACGTGTTTTATGCCGTAGTAGAAGGCAACCAGGAACAATGGATATCACCCGGGGTGATACGTTTCAGCATAGTCAATAACAGCTTGCACCTGGAAGACGAGGTCAGGCTGCATGACTATGATCCCGAAAACCTGGACATCACTTCCATGGGTGCTCATCACGCTGATTTTCACCCTGACGGTAACACGATATACATCGGCTCGGCTGAAGGCCATGTGTTTGTCATCGATAAAACCAGCATGGAGGTTATTGCCATGTTAGAAGCCGGTGCGGGCGCAGGCCATACGACTTTCCTGCCGATGCGAGACCAGGCGATTATCACCAATCATAATTCAACGTTTATGACTGTGATTGATACTGACAATCATACGCTAGTAAGACATGTTGAGGTCGCAAACTCAGCCTCGCCTGATTACAAATCCCAGGCGCATACCGCCGGTGTGAGCCTTGATATGAAATATTTCTACAGCGCTGCCAGCCATGACGGTGTATTTTTCAGAATTGATCTTGATAGCTGGGAAGTCACCAAAACCTATATCGGTGGCAACCTGTTAATGGGCAGCTTCATCTGGAACGGTGAAGGCATCAATATGTAGTACGCGTGCGCGGTAGTTCTCGTGTGCAAACTGCAGGGACACCCATCGGGTGTCCCTGCTTTTTTTATTCCGGATAAGCGCCGTTCATCAGCTGCTTGCACGTTGAACGCCACCATGCGGCGAGCCGCTTCGCCGACCTGAATACATGCACCGACATTGCGAGCGACAGGCACAAACCCCGCCATGTCACTATTGAATAAAACCAGTCTGAAGTGATTTTGTTGACCTGGATCATTGACGTGGGAATATATCCCACACATAATATAGCCATGTGGGAAATGTTCCCACGTTATCGAAACAATGAGGATAATGTTATGAACACTATCAAAACAATCTCTGTATTGGGTGCCGCCGTGCTACTGGCTTCATCCCTGGGATCTGCTGTTGCCGAAGACGCCGACCAGACCCGTAGCCAGGACCGTATTCGTGAAGAACTGAACCTGCAAACACCGGATGCTGAGCAAGCCCAGGACCGAGTCCGCGAGCAAAGCATGGACCGCCTCCACCAGGCCGATGGCGAAGCCGATGGCAAGCTGGAGAAAAAAATGCAGCAGAAAAAACACCAGGTCCGCAACGAGCAGAAATACAAGGAAAGTTCGGAAACACGCCAGTCCGGCATGGGTTCTGGCAGCATGGCGCGCCCGGGCAGATAACACGGGTCAAAAGCCCGAATTGTTAGCCCGTTTGTTATCAAGGGCCGTTAACCAGCAGGCGTTCAGTGCAAACACTGAACGCCTGTAATTACTTCAGCCGCTTATTTATTCAAAGCTTTACCTGGATCAATATGCCCGATCCGGACTATGGCAGGATAAGCGCCCGGCTGATTTATATAAAATTGAATTCTGGAACATGGCAATGATAAAGCGTCTGACTATTCGAACCATGGCCCATATTATGGCCCGTACTGTAGTTCTGGCCACCCTGTCGCTGACGGCTTACAACGCAGTCGCCTATGACCGGGTTGACCTGGGTGTCGGCTATGAAAAAACCTCGGGTGACTACGGC
>JBATHJ010000182.1:0-2412 GCA_049666625.1 Gammaproteobacteria bacterium
GTGAGGCAAATGGCAACTGAACTTGGTATCTCCCCTGACGCAAATATGATTACCTATTGCAACAGCGGTCAGCTGGCATCCGCCAGCTGGTTCGTGTTCAGTGAGCTACTTGGTAATAAAAACGTGAAACTCTATGATGGTTCGATGCACCAGTGGGCGCTGGAGAAACGGCCGGTGTCAGTGATGAAGATGGAGTGATGAAACGTGGTGGCGCCCGATTTGAGGATTCCCTGTCTATGGATGTGCTGGCAGTAAGAATACAATAATTTAATCTAGTCCAGAACATGTGGCATTCGATTACACATCGAATGCCACAGTCGTTTGTCACCAGGCTGCCTTTATTGAGCGCTGACTTTGGGAAGCTCGCTGGAAAGAATATCAAGATTTGGCAGCATAACAATTTCAATGCGACGGTTGAGTTTTTTACCTTCTTCCGTTTCATTGTTAGCCCTGGGGCGGAACTCGGCAAAACCGGCAGCAGAGACATTTTCAGGTGTAACGCCCATTTCGGTCAGCAGGTGCACGACCGCAAGTGCACGGGCAGTGGAGAGTTCCCAGTTACTGGGGAAGCGTGCACTTTTAATGGGTACATTGTCACTGTGCCCCTCAATCTGGAAACGTCTGTCCGAAAACTGCTTGAGCGCATCACCGATTTGCGTCAATGCTTGCTGGCCTGCGGTATTCAGGTCCGCACTGCCACTATTGAACAGGACGTTGTCTGGAAGGTTGATCACGATGCGGCCTGCATCAATGCTGACAGTCAGCTGGCCCCCATCGATCATGGATTGCAGGCGATTGACGAACTGTGCATAGATTTCATTTCGGCGTTTGGTCTCCGCCTCGATTTTTCTCAGCGTGGCAATCTCGGCCTGTGATGCTGAGAGTTCTTGCTGAGTGTTTCCCAGTGATTTGCGCATCCTGTCAATCTCGGCCTGTGATGCAGATAGTTCCTCCTGGGTGCTTCCCAGGGATTTACGCACGTTATCTCTTTCTGCAATTGCTTCGTCGTATTTACCGCTCGACACACATGCTGATAACAGGGTTAAAGATAAAGCGATGACGATATATTTAAAGAATTTCATAATGGCTCCAGATAAGGTGCTGTGATACGCAGGTAGTGGATTTCAAAACACGCAATAAGTTCATCCGTTTATCTGAAATAGAAAAATGCAAGACTTCATTCCACAAGCTTGCCTGCAATCAAGTTCTTTCGTAACCAACGGCTCAGGATGAAATGACACCGGGCTCATTCATAATTCAAGTGAGGATAACAGGTAAGTTAGTGAATATCTTCAGACTTACCAGGGTTGTTTGTGACGGGCACTGCCCGCAATGTGAAATAGCTTGCCAGACTTCATTTTCATCATTACTTTATTAAGTCTTTACACTATTGAAGTAAAGGGAATTTGAAATAGAAAGTCGTCTTTGTACCAGGATTCGATTCAAAACCTATCTCGCCTTGCTGTAGATCAATTATATTTTTGCATATATTCAATCCGAGTCCGGTACCCGGTAGTTTGGTGTTGATATTCGTATCAAGCTGTTTGAATTTTAAAAACACAAGGTCTTTTTTACTGACTGGTATCCCCGGACCGTGATCTGTCACCCCTACAATTGCATGATTATTTTCTACGCCAAGATTAATCTCGATGACATCATTATCGTGGGTGAATTTTGCAGCATTTGATATAAAGTTGGCCATTACCTGTAGTATTCTCTGCTCGTCAGCATGGATGCGTATTGAATCACTGTTTTCAGAATGCTGTAATGTCAGACGGGTGTTGCATTCTTTGCAGATATGCTCATTGAGCTCAACTGATTTCTTCAACACATTGACCAGAATTAATTCTTTTTTATTAAATTCTAGCTGGCCGGATTCCATTTTTGCGATATCTAAAATATCATTCACAAGTCCAAGCAGTCGCAAAGTATTGCGATACGAAATATCGACCAGTTTGTGCTGCTTGCTATCCAGTTGATCGGCAATATTGTTGAGTAATCCCAGGGAACCATAAATCGCCGTCAGGGGTGTTCTTAATTCATGACTCACCATGGAAATGAATTCATCTTTGGCGTGGTCGAGCTCTTTCAGCTCTTTGATTTTTAATCTCAGCTCCAGTTGGCTCACCACTTGCCTGGCCAGCGCAGCGAGGGAGTGTTTTTGAGCGGGTGTAATTGTCCGTTCTTCATTTCCAATTACGCACAGTGTTCCAGGCCTGGTGTTATCGCTCATGATCAAGGGGGCGCCCGCGTAAAACTTAACATGCGGAGAATTGATGGCTAACGGATTATCGAAAAACCGCTCATCCTTGCTGGAGTCTTCAACTACAAATATGTCGTCCTGGAGAATGGCGTGTGCACAGAACGCCAAGCCGCGTGGGGTTTCACGGGCATCGAGGCCATGATGTGACT
>JBATHJ010000183.1:0-2197 GCA_049666625.1 Gammaproteobacteria bacterium
AGTTACTCGAGAGCGGCGATGTCGAAGAAGGCCTGACCGCGGCCAGTGCCATAGGTGATGACCGTTTGCAGAAGCAGGCGAAAGGTTATGTGAACCCCGATTCATTCACCCACGGCAGCTCGGCACAACGCGTGCAATGGTTCAAAACCGGGCTGAACTCAGGCGAACTGAAAACCTGCGATACGTTTGCGGGTTAGGTGAAAAAATTAATTATCCACGGATGAACGCTGATGAGCACAGATAAAAACACAACTTTTTTATTAACTGCATTTTACATTAACCGGGCATTCTTATTATTTTGTTTATCACGTTACATCTGCGTTTATCTGCGTTCATCCGTGGATAATTAAGTTATTCGACTTTTGATTTACGCCGTGACGTCTGCCGGCGGTTGCGGAATATGTTTTCGCCCAGGTGGGTAATCAGCGGGAATTCAACATCTTCGATTTTACGCCAGTCACCGCGGCGTGGAATTTTTCCGGAATTTATCTCAGCCCTGTCCCGCCTGTCTTTCAGAGTTTGTTGCGCGTGTAACAGACGATCAAGTTTTGCCAGGTCTTTTTCACTCAGTGCAAGTGCCGCTTCTACCCAGATGTCGACGACTTCGAACAAATTCTTCTGTGAAATAGGGTGCACAATCTGTCTTATTTTTTTCATCGACGCAATCGTATTGTGCGACTGGTTGTGACTGCTTAAATATTTTTCGACCGCGAGTTCACCTTCACCATCTTCGGCCAGTACATCTACCACGCCCATTTCATAAAGTTCGGCTGCGCTGTAGGTCTTGCCGCTCAAAATAATGCGTTCGGCGAGGCTGGCGCCGATACGTCGTGCCAGCAGGTTGTAGGCACCCATGCCCGGGAACAGGTTGAATAAAATTTCGGGAAAACCCATTTGCGCACTTCGTTCTGCAATGATGACATCACATGAAAGCGCGGTTTCAAGTCCGCCGCCCATGGCCTGTCCCTGGATGAGGGCAATCATGGTAATCGGCAGATCGAGATTATTGATGTTTTGATGCAGCAGGCTGACGCATTTGTGCGCATATGCCCTCAGGCATTCTTCATTTTGCTGCTGGATGCAGTCTTTGAAAAGCTGCAGGTCACCGCCCAGGTTATAGATGCCGGAAATTTTGGATGCCAGTACCAGGTGGCGAAATGGCCAGACGGTATCAGGGCCCTGGTTATTATAGGTAGCGGTTAACTGGGTTTGCAGCTGGGCAACTTCATCGAGCAGGCGGGAGGTGATACAGGGAAGCGGTGCGGGGGACATCCAGCACCAGATCGCGCTGGTCGCGGGATCATACCGGGTTGTGAACTGGGTGAATTCAAGTTCTGGCTGGATCGAGATTCTGCCGCCTTTAACTGCCGCAACCATATTGCCTCCCCGAGAGTTTTATATTTTTATATTTTTTGTTTTGTGTTCTGTTATTAATAACAGAGTATGCGGTCCCTCATTTGTACTCGTTGTTTAGATCATGTCCTATTTTTTATTAAACCGCAAACATTTTATGACCTTATGTGACACATTTAACCGTAATTAACATTTGAGTATTACAACTCCATGAACTACTTATGAGTAAATTGCTCAGTTTGGATGAAACTGCACAAATAAAGGCGTGCACCAGGCTCGAGAATACCCGACGAATAACATAGATATTGTATTATCAGCTATGGAATACTAGATCTATTCGACCATGGTCGTCGATCGTCGTCGTTTCCAACTATCTGATTTTATTGCACCATCTGAAAAGCTGTTATCTATGCCATTAAACAAGATCATTGATGCTATTGCTGCCGCCATCGACTGCGACAAGCAGCACATTACCCCCGCAACCCGGCTCGACAGCCTCGGGATTGATTCATTAAAAGCAATCAATATTCTTTATGATCTGGAAGAAGAATTTGACATCGAAGTCCCCAACGAGGAAATCGCCGAGCTGACCACGGTGCATGATATTGAAGTGGCCATCATCAAGCTGCTCGAAGCTAAGTAAGACGCATGAGCACACGCGTGATGATTACCGGCCTGGGCGCGGTGTCCGGGTTTGGCCTGACCACAGAGGCATTCTGGCAGGGTATCAGCCAGGGGCAATGCGCTATCAAACCGCTCGACCCGCTCGAAGGTATAAAAATGACCCTCGGCGCACGCCTGCCTGACTATGATGAAAAACAGTTTTTCTCAAAGGACGACCTGC
>JBATHJ010000184.1:0-1845 GCA_049666625.1 Gammaproteobacteria bacterium
GTAGGGCTGAGAAATAGTCTGTCCGTAACCGATCGGCAAAGGCCGGTTGTCGTATGCTTCATCCTGCAGGTGCTCAGGCACAAACGCATGGCGCGGAACTGTGTTAATGGCTTCGAGTACGCGGGGGTCGAGTGACTCTTTCTGGATCAGCTCAGAGGTGGCGCGCACACCAGACTGTATTTTCTCGATCAGCTGCCGCCGTTGCTGGCTGACATCAGCCGCCATTGACCATGATGAGACCAATAACACCGCCAACAACACAGTTAAAGTGTATAGAAACTTCATGCCTACAACAATGCGGCCGGCAACTGGAAAATTCAACACGAAAAAAAATGCATACCTGCGATAGATCAACAACCATGCTGTATTATTGGTCGGGACAGCATTCCTCGTAAGTCTGAATCCCGTCCCCGCGTTCATACCAGCCGGCCGATGCGTTCACCACTCGCACCGCAAACAGCATCACCGGCACTTCGATCAATACACCGACCACGGTCGCCAGCGCCGCGCCGGATTCAAATCCGAACAGGGCAATCGCAGTCGCCACCGCCAGTTCAAAAAAGTTACTCGCGCCAATCAATGCCGAGGGCCCGGCAACGCAGTGCGGGGATTTCACCGCGCGGTTGAGTAAATACGCCAGCGAAGAATTGAACAGCACCTGTATCAGGATAGGAACAGCCAGCAACAGAATAATCAAGGGTTGTTTCAGGATCTGCTCGCCCTGAAAACCAAACAGCAGTACAAGTGTTGCCAGTAAAGCACCGAGTGACCACGGGTGTAAGTTTTTCAAGGTACGTTCAAGTCGTTGCTGGCCATTAACACTACCGAGTAACACTCTGCGCCAGAGATTGGCGATTATCAATGGTGCAACAATGTATATCAGCACTGACAGCAGCAAGGTGTCCCACGGAACGGTAATGGATGAGATACCGAGCAATAGTGCAACAATGGGCGCGAATGCAAACACCATGATGACATCATTGAGTGCGACCTGGGTGAGGGTAAAATGTGGTTCGCCTTTTGAAAGATTGCTCCAGACAAACACCATGGCAGTGCAGGGCGCTGCGGCAAGTAATATTAATCCCGCGATATAACTGTCAAGCTGATCGGCGGGCAACCAGTCGCGAAACAGGTAGCCGATAAACAGCCAGCCCAGCAGTGCCATGGAGAAGGGTTTTACCGCCCAGTTTACAAACAGCGTAACGCCAATGCCGCGCCAGTGCTTGCCGACATCTTTGAGCGCGTGTAAGTCAATCTTCAGCAGCATGGGGATAATCATTAACCACACCAGCAGGGCTACCGGCAGGTTGATTTGTGCGATTTCAATTTTTGCAATGTTCTGAAATGCTTGTGGAACAAGGTGGCCCAGACCAATACCGGCAACAATGCACAGCGCCACCCACAGCGACAGGTAACGTTCGAACAGTCCCATGGCAGCGCCGGCGGATTTCTTTGCCGTGGTTTCACATTGTGCAGACATGATTTTATTAACTCCCGGTATTGCTTAAACGTTGCAGTAATTCCTGCACCCTTGACTTGATGTCATCGCGACTCTCACGAAACACGTTCATGATGTCGTCTTCACTGCCGCTGGCTTTGGCCGGATCTTCCAGCGCCCAGTGTTCTTTATGGGTGCTTGCTGGCAATGCAGGGCAATGCTCGTCAGCATGTCCACACACCGTGACAACCAGGTCTGCGCGTTCAAGCATGGCGTCAGTCACTCTGGTGGATTCCTGGCCGGAAATATCCAGCCCCGCTTCCTGCATCACGGTAATTGCACGCGGATTCTTGCCGTGGGCTTCGATACCTGCCGACTGAATTTTAAATGACGGGCTGCCGAACCAC
>JBATHJ010000185.1:0-4499 GCA_049666625.1 Gammaproteobacteria bacterium
ACCGCCCAGCAGGAGGCTGATCGCTGGAAGCAGCAATATTATGAGCAACTGGATCTGCTCGAGCGCAAGCAAAAGGACTGGCAGGACCTGGAAGCGATTCTGAAAAAAGCCGTGCTCAAGCTGAGTATTGCGGCTGAAGGCCAGCACGCCACGATTGACCGGCATCTGCGCGATATTCGTCCGCTGGTCAAACAACAGGTTGATGTCCGCAGGCTCGAACAACTGCTGGATGATGTTTCAGCGCTGCTGCTCAAACTGGGCGACAGGCAGGCGAAGGCTCAGAATGACATTATCGGCTCCCTGGTCAGCCTGCTCGAGGCGATTGATTTTCCCGCCAGCGCCAGCAAACAAAAAAACAAACTGCTCAAAAAACTCGCCCGCGCAACGGCTAACGACGGTGCTGCGCTGACTACCGAGGTGCATGGTTTCCTCGCGGGGGTTATACAGCATGGGGCCGAGCGTGGACACGCAGTATCGAAACCCGGCCTGCTGGGCAAGTTACTCGGCGCGGGCAATATGACTGATGCCAGTGCAACTGAGGACGATCAGATCGAGCAGGCGCCGCATTCGCGTGATGCAGACATCGTGCCCCATGATAATGCCACCCGCGCGGTGGCGCCTGCACAGGGTGCCCGCGTAGATGAAAGCAGCCCGTCTGTGCGCGAAATCCTGGTTAGTCTGCTCGATCAGTTGATGGTGCCGGCGGACCTGCATGATGATGTGCTGAATCTTAAATTACGCATCGAAAATGAAACCACCGACGCCAGCTGGAAACGCCTGCTCAAGGATGTCGCCGAGCGGATCAATGCCCTGCGCAATCGCATGCAGGCCGAAAAGCAGGAGTTTGAGTCCTTCCTGCAGCAAATTACCGCGCGGCTGAAAGAAATGGATGGCTTCCTCGCGATCGAAAATGCATCACTCAATGCAGCCGAGCAGGAAGGCGATGCGTTTGATGCCGTGGTCAGTGAGCAGGTGAAGGACATTCATAATGACATGAGTGCGGCAAATGATCTGAATGACCTCAAGACCCGGGTTGAAAAGCGACTCGCCGTGGTGGCGGACCACATCAAGCAATACCGCATTAATGAACACAATCGTTTTACCAGCGCGCAAAAAAATGTCGAAGATATGCAGTCACGCCTGGTTATGCTCGAACAGGAGTCGGGTGATCTTCGGCAGTTGATCCTGGAAAAAAACAAGGAGGCAATGCTGGATGCATTGACCGGCATACCCAATCGCCTGGCGTATGAAAAAAAAGCCGACGAAGAAATTGCACGTAGCCACCGCTTCGACACGCCCCTGAGCATGGCGGTATGGGATGTCGATCACTTCAAGGCCGTCAATGATACCTATGGCCACAAGGTGGGAGACCGGGTGCTGGAAGTGATTGCAAAGCTGCTCGAAGATCGCATGCGTGAGACAGATTTTATCGCGCGTTACGGCGGTGAAGAGTTTGTCATGTTTCTGCCTGGCGCGAGGGAAGCCGAAGCGCTGGAACTGGCAGACGTGTTACGCAATAAAATTGCCAGCAGCAAGTTTTATCACGATGACGAAACCTTCAGAATAAGCGTTTCCTGTGGTATCAGCAGTTTTGTCAAAGGCGACAGTCACGAAGCCATGTTCGAACGCGCTGACAAGGCGCTGTACACCGCCAAGCACAATGGCCGCAACCTGTGCGTGGCGGCCTCCACCTTGAATAAAGATACATAAAAAATCAGTGGCTTGTATTCGAATCAACTAAATGTGCTGAGGAATTCTGATGATTATCACGGCCTTATCTCAAATACATGTTTTTCGACAGTTTCTTGCGCTTGCTTGATACTGATCAACTTGACCGGGTTCATGATCTGCCAATTTAAAACAAAATCATATAACCAGACCGGGAGGCAATACCAATGAGTGATGTCCAGCAAACTATCAGCACGTGTGCGACCCTGCTGAATGAGGATATCAGTAATGATGAATGCAAGGTGCTAGCCAGTGCATTCGAGTTAACAAAACTCGCTGCCGGAGATGTTCTATTGCGCGAGGGTGAGCAGAGTGATGCTTTATACCTGGTGATTGAAGGTGACGTCGAAGCCACCCGCGAGGCAGGTGGCGGTGAGCATGTTGTGCTGCATCATTTAAAGCCTGGCAGTGTCGCCGGTGCCATGGGGTTTATCGATGGCAATAACCATTCAGCCACCTTGCGCGCGACCAAAGACACGCATGTACTGATGCTGCATCGTGATGCGCTGGAAGGCATGCTGGATGAGCATCCTCGACTGGTGTACAAAATCATGAAAATGATTGTGCGATCCGTACACCAGACACTGCTGCGCATGAACCAGCAGTTCGTGGAAATGAATAATTACATTATGAAAGAACACGGTCGGTACTAATATAAATTGATAGTCCGAGCGATGTGAAATAGAAATGCGCGAAAACACATCGGTGCTTGTTATTTGACCGGCGTCGACACGCGGATTTCAGGGCTGATGTTTAACGACATTAGAAACTTAAACAATGAGGTGCGGTTATGAATTCAGTATGGTTAGTAGTAGCTGATAACAGCAAGGCACGTATTTTCACCATGGAGTCACGCAAGGGGCCGATAACTGAAATAAAAAGTATTGTGCATACAGAAGCGCGCATGCACGAGGGTGATATGACCAGTGATGCGCCCGGGCGCAGTAGCGGCAGGGGCGGCGCGGGACAACACACCTACCAGGATGAGGTCAGTCCGAAAGAACAGGAAAACATTAATTTTGCACGCCAGCTTGCCAACGAACTGGATAATGCGCGCAAGAAAAACATTTTTAATCAGCTGATACTGGTTGCGCCGCCTGAGTTCCTCGGCAAATTGCGCCATCAGCTCAGCGCGCAAACCCAGAAGCTGGTTTGTCTCGAGCAGGCAAAAAACCTGTCTGCGATGAATGCGGTCGATATTCGCAAGCATTTACCCGAGCGCTTTCCGGGCCTGGAAAGTTCCGCTGCCTAGCACGACGGGCGCGGGAACAAAAAAGCCCCGCAGCTGCGGGGCTTTTTTGTTTAGATGCCTGAATTCTAAAAACGACTGAATAATTAAATAGACAGCTGCAAAAAACGTTAATATCAGAAGACTTGTGTACCCTTTTACAGCATCGTCTGCCAACATATAACAATGTCTAATGTACTCACTTTCAAAAAGAAAAAACTCTCTGAAAAACACAAGGGTAAAACGCTGTGCAAGAGCGGGTTTCATAAGTGGGAATTGCTTAACGACAGGCGGTTTGATGTGAAACAGGGCAGGCTGGTGACGGTGTACAGGTGCAGTCGTTGTGGCAAGCAGAAGAACACGGCAAGCTGATGCGTTTCGACACGGTAGTGATTGAGCTAACTTGTACGCGCCGAGTCTGAGCTTCCCGACGTGGCCCGGGAATAACGATATCTGACCGCAGGCTGATATAATCGGCCTTTTTTACACTCGCTGATACTACGGCCCAACATGCACGACCTCGAACACAAGCTCAAGCATTGCATGTTGTCGGACGTTTACCGCTTCCGGCGTCGCCTGCAAAAAATCAACAAGTCAAAGTCAGGCAGAACGGTCGCCGGCGAAACGCCGCCAGTGAACGAGGCGCAGGAACTGCTGGCAGCTGAAATAGAACAGTCGATTGCAACTGCGCAGGCACGCAAACAGGCTGTTCCCGCCATTACCTATCCCGATGATTTGCCCATTGCGCAGAAAAGCGAACTGATAAAAGAAACCATACAGCACAACCAGGTCACCATACTGTGTGGTGAAACCGGTTCGGGCAAGACCACGCAACTGCCCAAGATCTGCCTGGAGCTCGGGCTTGGGATTCGCGGTAAAATCGGACATACCCAGCCGAGACGGCTGGCGGCGCGCGCAGTGGCGGCACGTATTGCTGAAGAGCTGAATACCGAGCCGGGCAATGAAGTCGGCTACAAGGTCCGGTTCACAGACCAGAGCAATGACAACAGTTATATCAAGTTAATGACCGACGGTATTCTGCTGGCAGAATGCAATCACGATCCGTTTTTAAATCAGTACGACACTATTATTATCGATGAGGCGCACGAGCGCAGTTTGAATATCGATTTTCTGCTGGGGTATTTAAAGCGCCTGATCGCGAAACGTAAAGACCTGAAAATTATTATTACCTCGGCGACGATTGACCCGGACCGGTTTTCAAGACATTTTAATAATGCACCGGTGATTAATGTTTCCGGCCGCACCTGGCCGGTCGAAGTGCGTTACCGGCCTTATCAAACAGACGATAGTGATGAAAACAAAGACGCGACTGCAAATGATCTGCAGGGCGGAATTATTGATGCAGTGGTCGAATTGTCTAAAATCGACCGTGGCGATATCCTGGTTTTCCTCAGTGGCGAACGCGACATTCGCGAAACCGCGGTCGCCCTCAGCCGCGAGATGCAGCGTTCAGGCAATGTGCATGCCTGGGGCAACACCGAGGTTCTGCCGTTGCTGGCACGCTTGTCGAATGCAGAACAAA
>JBATHJ010000186.1:0-10190 GCA_049666625.1 Gammaproteobacteria bacterium
GTGTACGATGGCAGCCCGATAAAAATAGTGTCGAGTAAAACATCGAGCAAGGGACCGGGCAAAAAATGACTGAGCAAAACATACCGCAACCACAGGATCCTGCTGATATTTCCGGGGTTTCATTAAACATCGCCGGGCGTACCGCGGCGTATTTCATCGACAGCAAACTGACCCTGCTGATTATCCTGTTCGCATTTGTTGCAGGTATGTTCGCCTTCCTGGTAACGCCACGCGAAGAGAACCCGAAAATCGTGGTGCCGGCGGCAAATATCATTGTGCAAAAACCCGGTGCATCGCCACAGGAAATCCAGCAACTCATTATCAAGCCGCTCGAAGCAATTTTGCAGGGGCTGGCAGGCATGGATCACACCTACGGCGCAGCCATGGATTCGATGGGTGTAGTCAGTGTGCAGTTCGATGTTGGTGAAGACAAGGAAGATGCGCTGGTGCGTTTGTATGACCGCATCATGAGTAATATAGATCGCATGCCGCCGGGGACGCTGCAGCCCCTGATCAAGCCCGCGGATGTTGATGATGTGCCGATCGTTGCAATAGCGCTGTCGTGCAACGGTACCGAGGAATGCGAGCTGCGACGTGTTGCCAACGATGTTCTCGAACAACTTCGCCGGGTGGAAGGTACCTCTGTGGCGTATGTGCACGGCGGGCGCAAGCGCGCGATCAGCGTGAACCTCGATCTCGATCGCATGTACAAATACAATGTGACGCTGGCTGACATTCGCAAAGTGGTCGAAGGCGCCAACCTGGATATTCCTTCAGGTACATTTGTTGGCGGCAACACGCTGGCGGCGGTGCGCACCGGTGGCGCACTCAAATCTGCAAAAGATGTCGGCGACCTTGTGGTTTCATTGTCGCAACACAAGCCGGTGTACCTGCGCCAGCTGGCCGATATTACAGACGGCCCGGAAGAAATCGAACAGGTCAGCCGGATTGGCTATGGCGCGGCCTATGATGGCGAAAGACCTGCCGATTATGAAAACGCTGCAGCGACGATTGCGATCGCAAAACGTTCGGGCACCAATGCCGTGCGCGTGGCCGATGCCGTGATGCAGGAGCTTGCGCGAATACGCCAGGAGTCGATACCTGCGGGCATCAATGTCGATATCACGCGTAACGATGGCGAAAAAGCAGACGACGCAGTCAATACACTGATCGAACATCTCGCCATAGCGATTGTCACCGTGGTTATTTTGCTTGTGATATTTCTCGGCTGGCGTGCAGCATCAATTGTTACCGTGACAATTCCGCTGATTCTTTTTATTACACTTGCAGTGGGTTATGTTGCAGGCCAGAGCATTAACCGCATTACATTGTTTGCCCTGATCCTGTCTCTGGGTCTGCTGGTCGATGACTCCATCGTGGTGATCGAAAACATTTTCCGGCATTACGCCAGAAAAGGTGTCGACCGCATGCAGGCAGCGGTGCTCGCGATTAATGAAATCGGCAAACCCACCAACCTTGCAACCTTCACCGTAATTCTTGCGTTCCTGCCGATGTTCTGGGTGACGGGCATGATGGGGCCGTACATGGCGCCGATTCCATTCAATGTGCCTGTAGCAATGATTGCTTCACTGGTGATTGCCTATACCGTTGCGCCGTGGGCGGCGTATCGTTTTCTGAAAGTCAAAGGTCATGAGCACGAAGGTGTCGTGCATGAGAGCCATCATGGAATTCTCGAGCGCAGCTACGCACGCATGATGAAGCACCTGATTCGCAGCCGCCTGGCGCGCAACCTGTTCTTTTTCGCGGTGTTCATCGTTATGTTACTGGTGCTGGCAATGCCGGCTTACCAGTGGGTGCAGTTCAAGATGCTGCCGAAGAACAATACTAATACCTTCGTCATCACGGTGGATATGCCCGAGGGTACGCCGCTGGAAGAAACCGATTATGTTGCGCGCCGGGTGGGCGATGTCGTCAGGGCGCATCCCCAGGTGGTGACCTGGGAAACCAGCGTAGGCGAACCGGGTGTGATTGATTTTAATGGCCTGCTGCGTGGATCAGGATTGAAGCGCGGCCCGCATGTTGCCGAAGTGCGCGTCAATCTCGCCAACAAACATGATCGTGACGAATCATCAATCGATATCGCGCTCGCCATGCGGCCGGCACTCGCCGAGCTTGCCAAAAAAACCGGGGCAAATATCAAGCTGGTAGAAGATCCGCCGGGGCCGCCGGTACGTGCCACCATACTGGCTGAACTTTACGGGCCAGATTACAACCAGCTGCGTGAAATTGCAGTCGCGCTGCGCACCCATGTATTTGAGACTACCGATGACGTGGTCGATATTGATGATTCGGTGACCAATACCTATGATGAATACAATATCGTGGTCGATCGCGAGAAAGCCATGCTCGCCGGAATTCCGCCCGCCAGTATCGCCGAGACCTTGCGTGCGTATGTCGCCGGTGTTGATGTTGGCACCGTGCATCTTGAGTATGAAAAAGAACCGGTGCCGATTCGTTTTCGGGTGCCGGCTGCAGATCGCACCGGGCCGAAAGATTTATCAAAAATATACTGCACCACACCGCAGGGACGGCAGGTAGCATTGTCGGACATTGCGCGGATTGAGAAGTCCGAAGCTTCAAAACCGATATTGCACAAGGACCAGTACCCGGTAGTGTATGTCAGCGGTGAGCTTGCCAGTACCAGCCAGGTGTATGCAGTCTACAAGATGTGGGATTACCTGCAGAACAACGAACTGCCCGGTGGCGTGAAACTGACGCAGTATTTCATGGCAGACCCGTCCACCTCGGGCTATGCATTACGCTGGGGCGGCGAGATGCGCCTGACGCTCGATGTATTCATTGACCTGGGTTCGGCATTTGCAGTCGCCATCATCCTGATTTACCTGGTGCTGGTGGGTTACTACCGCTCGTTCGCAATTCCATTCATTGTCATGGGTGCGATACCATTGACCGTGATTGGTGTATTGCCGGGCCACGCCATCATGAACCAGTACTTTACCGCGACATCGATGATCGGTGTGATCGCGCTCGCCGGCATCGTGGTGCGCAATTCGTTATTATTGATCGATTTCATCCTTGAGTATCGCCGTGCCGGCCACTCGCTTGATGCTGCGGTGCTGGCAGCGGGTATCACTCGTCTGCGGCCGATATTACTGACCGCGTTCGCGATCATTCTGGGTACGTTTATCATCGCCTTCGACCCGGTGTTCGGCGGGCTGGCGGTGTCGTTAATCTACGGTACGTTTGCTTCAACCGTGTTGACCCTGCTGGTGATCCCGCTGGTGTACCTGGGCTATGAGCGTATGCGGGGTAGTGGTGAAAGTACTTGAATAATACTCTCCACAGATGAACGCAGATAAACGCAGATAAACGCTGATTGTCGTTTATGCGATAGTCACTGAGTGTCTGTGCCAGCCTGGGCTTAGGTGTTTACAATAGAGTTTTCGGAGTTATTCCAGGATGCGTCATACACACCGTAAACATAAACAACTCGCCACAAAGATGCTCTCCAACCCAGGTCGGGTAATGCCCGACGTTAATACTATAAATCCAGAATTATAGAGCCGGTCTATTTCGCTCGATTGATGAATTTGAGTGCTATAAATCAGGTCAGAAAAGATTAGAGATATGAGCCTTGACCTTTGCTTGCTTACAGTGGGTGGTGTGCTACCCTGATAGTCTCGGTGGTGCATCTATATGTATGATTTACTAAAAGTTACAATTCTATTTCTGCTGGTGTTTACCACGCCTTTCGCGTATGCCAATAGCCCGCACCAGGTGCTCATCCTGCATTCCTACAGCCAGGAATATCCGTGGACCCACAATCAGCACAATGCCTTCGTAGCAAAACTAAATGCATCCAGTCCGGGTGAGCTCATTATCAGTACAGAGTACCTGGATACCAAGCGCAGAAACTTCGATGCTGATTATATAAAGTCATTTTATGAATACATGGCTGTTAAGTATGACGACTATTCGCCCGATATACTCTACGTCACTGATGACAATGCATTGAGTTTTACCCTTGAGCACCTGCAGTCGCTATTCCCGCAGGCTGCAGTATTTTTTTCCGGAGTGAATAACTATGATATTAAAGCTTCGCTCGACCGCAAACGTGTGACGGGTGTCTTTGAGAAAAAAGATATTCTGAAAAATCTCGATTTGCTCAAAAATATTGATAAAAATGCAAAAGATATCCTGGTGATAGGTGATGACTCCAATACCTACAAGGCGATTGAAACAGAAGTCAGGCGTCAGCTTGAGAAATACCCCGATATTAAAGCGACCTTTGTAGCCAGTCATTCGATTGATGAAGTGAGCAAGGCGGTTCGAAATAATACATCGAATTATGTTTTTCTCACCACGCTTGGCGCGATGAAAGATTCGTCAGAAGGTTCGCTGTCACTTAAAGAAATCGTGGCGGCGATTACCAGCGCTGGGAGCAAGATTATAATAAGCATGGAAGATGCATATGTGCTCGATGGAGTGTTGGGTGGCTATGTCACCAGTGGTGAGCGACAGGGTGCGACGGCTGCGCGGCTTGTGCTCGATTATATTTCAGGCACGCCCGTAGATAATCAGCCTTTGGTGGTCGAGAGTCCAAATGACTATATGTTTAATTATGCGGAGCTGAGTGCAGCAGGCATATCTTTGCCAGAATCCATTCTGGGTCAGGCGACCATATTAAACACACCGTTGCCATTTTATATACGTCATCGAGCTGTTATTACAGGCCTGGTCGTTGGACTCGCGGTCATTCTTATTTTTTCCCTGAGTATATTTTTAATACTGCTTTCGCGCAAGAACAGGGAAATCCAGTCTACATCTATCCAGGCGCAGGAGCTGGAGCAGATTGTTTTCGAGCGCACCACGCAATTATCTGATGAAAGACGCAAGCTGCTTAAGGCGCAGGAAATCGCCCATATCGGTAATTACGCATGGGATATTGAAGCGGAGATTACGACCTGGTCCGAAGAGTTGTATCGCATTGTGGGATATCTGCCAAATACATTCGAACCAACCTACCAGGGCTATGTTAATTGTATACACCCCGATGACCGTGGTGCATTCAAAAATCTAACGAAAAAAGTATTAAATGATAAAAGGAAATACGATGCCGAATACAGAATCACACGACCTGATAATGAAATACGCTATGTTTATGAACAGGGTGACGTAAAGCTCGATGATGACGGGAAATTGATCGGCCTGGTCGGTGTAGTGCATGATATTACGGAACGAAAACATTCAGAAAATGAATATTTACGTCTACAGCGTGAACTCACGCAGGCGCATAAAATGGAGGCGCTTGGACAGCTAACCGGCGGGATTGCACATGACTTCAACAACATCCTTGGAATTATTTCAGGCTTTACAAAGCTGGTCACTCTAAGCTGCAAAGACAGGCTCGACCCGAAGGAAATGCGTTACCTCGAAAACATTGATATGGCGACTACGCGTGCAACCGAGCTGGTTTCAAAAATGATGGTATTTAGTCGTGATGATAAAGGCATCAATGAGCCGCTTGATTTTTCACCGGCAATTGAAGAGAGCATTAAAATGCTGCGCTCGATTATCCCAAGCAGTATCGACATCAAGTATGAATTTGAAGCTGGCCTGCCACCGGTGATGATGGATAAGACCCAGCTACACCAGTTGTTGATGAACCTGGCGATTAACGCCAAGGATGCGATGAATGGTGTCGGCAAGATTGGCATAAAACTGGCGTGGCAACGGCAGGCTGATATAGAGTGCAATGCCTGCCATAAACATGTTGAAGGTGACTGGATCGTATTGAGCGTGTCGGACACGGGAAGTGGCATTACTGGCGATGTTCTGGACCGGATATTCGAACCTTTCTACACAACAAAAGTAGTCGGTCAGGGCACGGGTATGGGTCTGTCAGTGTTGAGCGCCATTGTTGAAGGCCATGGTGGCCATATAATAGTTGATACTAAAATTAATAAAGGTACAAACTTCAGGTTGTTGTTCCCACCGGCTCAGCCCGACACCCGTGATGAATCTGCAGAAACTGCCAGCTATGAAAATACTGAAACTATTGGCAATAACAACCGCATACTTATTGTTGATGATGAACCGCTGCTAACTGAATTTTTATCAGGGATGCTGGAAAGCCAGGGCTATGAATGTACGTCCTGCAACGAGAGCCCGCAGGCATTGTCCATGGTCAAGAAAAATCCCGATAGCTTCGATCTGGTAATAACTGATCAGACCATGCCCCGGCTACTCGGCTCGGATATGATTACTGAAATATTGAAAATAAAACCCGCCATGCCTGTCATTTTAACAACCGGGCACAGTGACACTATTACCCGAGAGCAGGCTGATGGCCTGGGTATTCACTACATGGAAAAACCAGTCGATGTCCCACTGTTGATGTCTAACCTGGTCAGGCTATTGAGAACAGACAGCCGTACTAATATTTAATGCATGGATGCAGCCTGGTTCGCGAACAGTCAACAAGCCAGGCATAAGAAGTCTGGCGTACAGACTGCCATGCGCACTGTAAGTATTTTCCACAGAGCTCACAGAAAAAATCTATTGCAGGTCGGGCATTGTCCGACACCCCTCGCCATAAAAATACACAATCCCGTAGCTTGTGCATGGCGCTTTTTGACGTAACCCAACATGGTTGATTACACCACTTATAGCTTGTAGAGCCGTGACACATTACAACCATGCCGGGGTCATCAACTAGTAGCCTGCTTGATGTTCGCAATTTGCAGGTATGCACTCAACCACGCAAGCAGGTAGAGCACTACAGCGCATATCATTACGCCAGTAAAACCGATTTCCATGGCGAGCATTATTGCCAGTATCGCACTCAGTACCGAGGCGCAGCCATTTATGCCCCACGCCCAGGGCACCAGCCGAGGTTGCGTTTTTTGTATTCTTGCCAGCCCCAGCGGGAAAGGCATGCCCATGAAAAAAGCGATCGGGGCAGCGAGTACGAAGGCGGACATGATTCTCACGGGTTCCGACATGGCCATCAGGGTGTTGCTGAGCGCGGGCAATACCATAAGGTAGATGATGGTGATACTGCTGATGGCGATGACCGAGTTGCGTAATAGCGACGAGATAGTGTCTTCGGCTGCATCTGTTTTTGACAGTTTCGACTGAACGAAAAGACTGCCGAAACCGGAAAATATAAGAAAGGCGCACAGCGCGACGGCGACTGCGTACAGCGGCTGACTCAATATCAGGCTGAATTTCTGAATAAATGCAATTTCGATAAAAAGAAACGCGAGACCGATACTAAAGAAGTAAATAACGATATGGCTGCGTTTTCCATTGTTCCCACCGTCGACATTTCGCACGACCAGAAGTGGTAACAGTATCAGCACGCTCGCAGCGACAATGGCCTGAAAAAGCGTCGCGAGTAGTGTCGGGTAGCCGACATCAATCATGGCAATGCCGCCACGGCCAGGCATGGAGAGGAATTCCGGCAGGCTCGACCATTTGAAAAAATTATTGGGATACGGTGCGTCGTCGCTGACAGCGTTGATATCGAATTTGTAGTTGCGTATGAAGTCATCCGCGGTATCTGACAAAAGTGCTTCAGCAGCCAGGTAGAACACGGGTTGTTGCAGTAACTGGTAGCGGTTGACTTCACCTGGTTTGACACCAGGCAACCACGCGATATCGAACGCGCGTGCTTTGCAAAATTGCCGTATATTTTCTATTTCGTCGCCACTTAATTTGCCGTTTTTGATTAACAAGGTGGCGGTATTCCAGCTCCGGATCCAGGCGATGTTTTCACCCGGCTGTTTCACGCCTGCGTTTTCAAGTGCACGTGCGGCGGTTGCGAACAGCCGCAGGTTGCTGCGTGGTGGCGTGCTGGTCCACTGCGTGATTGAAAGCAGGCCGCCGGGTGTAAGCCTGTCCAGGTAACTTTCGATGGCTTCGACTGTGGTGTTATAGGATGTTGCCAGTGCATGCACGCCTGCGGCACCCCCGGTGGATGCACCGGGGGTGGCAAAAAGTATTAAGTCATATTTCGAATCCGTTGATGCGAGAAAACCGCGCGCAGAAATGGTATGTATGCTTACGCGGTCGCTTATCTTATTCCAGCCGGAATAATCCGCATAGTTATGCGTGAATAATGTGGTCAGTTTTGCATCATCCTCGACCGCATCCACATGTTCGCTGGCATGTGTAGCAGCCTGCTGTAGTTCGCTGCCGGTTGACGCGCCCAGTAGTAGAATGCTGCGTGGGCCGTTAATCACATGGTAGGGCAAGGCCGAGCTCAGGTAGTCCTGGTACTGCTGCGAGCTCAGATCTGTGACATGATCAATCACGGACATCTCGTCGCCGTCCCTGAACACGGCCAGTTGTTGCGGCGCACCTGCAGGGCTTTTCAGGCTCATCCCAGGTGCATGTCTGAAAGGTATTTCTTTACTAGCAACCACATCGACCTGAGACATCGAATCACTGTAGTGCTCCAGTCTTTCAACGCCCTTGACCAGCAGGGTCTGTTGCAGGCCTTTGTATTCTGACAGTCGTAGCTCAAGCCAGTCGCCGGGGAGAATAAGCACCGTGTACGACAAAAGGATTAAGAGCGTAGCAAATAATGTTTTTGTTCGGCGGTCAAAGTTTCGCAGGGTGAGCAGTCCGGCGATAAATCCGACTATGCTCAATGCCTGCAGCGCATGTTCCACTGACAGGGTCTGCAGTAACCACATAATAAGGACTGCGCCAGTGCCTGCGCCGACCAGGTCTACGCCATATACCATGGGTAAATGTGTGTGAAAGCGCACCATGGTGAGTGCGATTGCATTAGAGACAAAGAAAAATGGCAGAGTGAGTAACAAATAGCTCATCATCAAACGCAACCACTGCTTGTTGTCCCACAAAATTTCGAGTGCATTAAAAGGCATCTGCTGTGCAATCATAAAACACGCAATTGAGGAAACGCCAAACAACATAATATTGATGATCAGTATGCTGTCAAAGCGCTGCAGCAACTGTTTCTGAAATAGTGTAATCAGCGATCCACTCGCACCGTAACCCAGCAACGCGATGCTGATAATCATGAATGCAAAATGGTGCCAGTGAATGATGGAAAATAGTCGCACCAGCAGGACTTCATATCCAAGCGCTGCTGCCGAGAGTGTGAAAATAGCCGCCAACGGGGGTGCTGGCGTTTTCTGCTTCACTAGTGACCGCCGGTGAAAGGTACGAACCCGACTGGCACTATTGAGCGCGTGGAGATTTCTCCCTGCATGTCTTTTTCGACCAGTGTCAGGTACTGCGTCTGGAAGCGCGTACCTACAGGGATGACCATGCGGCCGCCATTCGCCAGCTGGTCAACCAGTGGCGGGGGAATGTGGCTGATGGCCGCCGTCACAATGATGCCGTCGAACGGTGCGTATTCTTTCCAGCCGTCATAACCGTCCGCGATGCGCGTGGTAATGTTGTGATAGCCAAGCGATTTGAGCAGGCGCGCCGAGGACACGCCCAGCGGTTCGATGATCTCGATACTGTATACGTTTTTTACCAGCTGTCCCAGAATGGCTGCCTGGTAACCCGAACCAGTACCGATTTCCAGTACCTTGTGTCCAGGTTCTGGCTGAAGCAGGTCGGTCATCAGCGCCACGATGTAGGGCTGAGAAATAGTCTGTCCGTAACCGATCGGCAAAGGCCGGTTGTCGTATGCTTCATCCTGCAGGTGCTCAGGCACAAACGCATGGCGCGGAACCGTGTTAATAGCTTCGAGTACCCGGGGGTCGAGTGACTCTGTTTGAGTCATCTCAGCCGTTACGCGAATGCCTGACTGTATTTTCTCGATCAGCTGCTGTCGTTGCTGGCTGAAATCTGCCGCCATTGACCATGAAGATGTCAATAACACAAGCGACAATGCAATTAAAGCATTTTGAAGTTTCATAGCTACAACAATGCGGTCGGCAACAGGAAAATACAACATGAAGAAAATGCATACCTGCGATAGATCAATAACCCGGCTTTATTGTTGGTCGGGACAACATTCCTCGTAGCGCTGAATGCCTTCCCCTCGCTCATACCAACCAGCCGTTGCATTCACCACTCGAACCGCAAACAGCATCACCGGCACTTCGATCAATACACCGACCACGGTCGCCAGCGCCGCGCCGGATTCAAACCCGAACAGGGCAATCGCAGTCGCCACCGCCAGTTCAAAAAAGTTACTCGCGCCAATCAATGCCGAGGGC
>JBATHJ010000187.1:0-2108 GCA_049666625.1 Gammaproteobacteria bacterium
GCTTTTATCTGTGTTCATCGGCGTTCATCCGTGGATAACTATATTTAAGTTTTAAACCCGATTCACTCGAACCTGTCTTCGTAAGGATTCGATTTCATCCAGCAACTCGAGTGCCAGTGCGACACCGGCAAGATTCACACCGAGGTCGCGTTGCAGGCGCAATGCGGTGTGCGCTCTTTGCAGGTTGATAGCGCTGAAACGCCACTGGGTCTGCTGGTAGCTCACCGGTTCCAGTACGCCCTCCTCAACCAGTTCGATAATACATTCAGCCGAACTGGCGCAGGCCTGGCAAAGTTCGTTCAATGAAATCTCGGTGCGTTCGTCGAGTAAAACTCCATTCAGGATAGTCTGTGTCATGGCGATTACACTCCCAGTTTGCTACGTGGTTTGTAAGCGAGTTTGTCTGCCATTTCTTTGTACAGGGCTTTGGCAGCATCAGTATCAGCCGCTGGCAGGGTAATCTGCGGCACCACGTAAAGATCGCCCGGCGGCGACCCCGGTATGCCCCGTGCCTTGAGTCGCAGCTTGCGTCCACCGGGTGTGCCCGGGGCAATTTTCAGATCGACAGCGCCATTGGGTGTGGGCACTTTTACGCTGGCACCCAGCGCGGCCTCCCATGGTGCAAGCGGCAGGTCGAGGTAGACATCGTGCCCGTCGACGCGGTAAATACTGTGCGGATTGAATTCGATTTCAAGATACAGATCACCCGCCGGGCCGCCGCCGAAACCGGGCGAGCCCTGCCCGGAGAGTCGTATACGCTGGCCCTGTTTGACGCCTTTGGGAATCTTTACATTCAGAGTGCGTTGCTTTGTGGTCACGTGACCCTGGGCATCGAGTTCCGGCGCGCGCAGGCTGATACTGCGGGTGGCCCCGCTGTAGGCATCTTCGATGTCAATCAATACCTTTGCATGATGATCTTCACCGCGCGCCTGATAAGCAGCATGCCCTCGACCGGAACCTGCAGACCTGAAACCCTGGCCGAACAGGGATTCAAAAAAATCACTGTAGCCCGCGGCATCGCCCCCGGTAAAACCACCACCGCGAAATTCAAACCCGGCATCCCAGTCCGGAGGCGGATGAAAATCCTGGCCGGCTTTCCAGTTTGCGCCCAGCTGGTCGTAGGCGGCGCGCTTCTCGGGGTCTTTTCGCGCCTCGTAGGCTTCGCCGACGTCCTTGAAGCGCGCTTCTGCATCGGCTTCCTTGCTGACATCGGGATGATACTTGCGCGCCAGCTTTTTGTAGGCGCGCTTGATTTCATCCTGGCTGGCGTCTTTTTCGACGCCCATGATTTTATAATAGTCTTTGAAATCCACGCGCTGCTCCCGCAATCAGTGAAACGATCTTACGTGCGTTGCGTACTATTATGCATGACTTAAGGCAAGCGTAGAAATTCTAGTTCGTACCACTTACTCCGGTGGCTTGTTCGGCTGCTGATCCAGTGGCATGCCACAATGCGGACAGATGCCGGCACCCTGCTCTGCGCGTTTTTCGATACTCGCTGCGTCGCTGTTATCGATACCAAGATTGCGCCGGGTTTGCGCGAGTTCGCGCTCTTCATGCTGATCGATTTCACCGTCAAGCATCGCAACGTCGACCATCTGGGCATATTTTTCGCGGCGCTGGCGTAGTTCGTCCGAGAATGCCGAAGCAAGGATACCCGCCGGCAGCGCTACCATGCCGACACCGACCACGGTCACACAGGCACCAAACACCTTGCCCCACATGGTAATCGGCGTGACATCACCGTAACCCACCGTGGTCAGGGTGGCGACTGCCCACCACATGGCCGCTGGAATACTGCCAAACTGGTCGGGTTGCGCATCGTTCTCGACCAGGTAGATACCACTGGCGGCGAACACCAGCACCACCAGCATGATGAACATGGCAGCACCAAACGAACGGGCCTCCTTGCGCAACACCGTCAGCATCAGGCTCATCGCGGGTGAATAACGTGTCAGCTTGAAAATACGGAATAGTCGAAACACGCGCAGGAACATCAGGTCGGTCGCAATCCACAGGCTGAGATAGAACGGCAGGATGGCCAGCAGGTCGACCACTAGAATCGGCTTCAGCGCATAGCGCAGGCGGCCCTTGAATGGGTGATGATG
>JBATHJ010000188.1:0-11666 GCA_049666625.1 Gammaproteobacteria bacterium
CTTCGCGCTCGTCGAGCATTTTTACATAGCCGCCCAGCGGAATCGCAGCGATCACGTATTCAATCGTGTCGCCTTTTGTCTGGCGCGTCCATTTAAGCAGCGGTTTGCCAAAGCCAATTGAAAAGCGCAACACTTTAACGCCGGCTTTACGCGCGACCCAGTAATGGCCGAATTCGTGAAATGTGACCAGCACGCCAATCGCGACGATAAAAAAGAACAGGCTATGTAATACGTTCATATGGTTTCAGTTTCGCTTCTACGCTCAAACGGCGAGTCGGTTAGGTGCTTTATCAACAAGTTCACGCGCCAGCGCGCGCGCGTGTGCATCTGCATCCAGGATCAATTGCAGGCTGCTGATATCTGACTTTGTGTCGGCGTGCACAAGGCATTGTTCGATCACGTGTGCAATACCGGTAAAGCCCAGCCTGCTCTCGAGAAATGCGTCGACTGCAATTTCATTGGCTGCATTCAGCACAATACTGGCATTGCCGCCCAGACGCATGGCTTCATAACACAGCGCCAGACACGGAAAACGCCGCAGGTCAGGCTTTTCGAACTCCAGCTTTGCGACCTTGAATATATCCAGAGGTTCAACCCCTGAACTGATGCGCTCCGGCCAGGCCAGCGCATGTGCAATCGGGGTTCGCATATCAGGATTTCCCAGTTGCGCCAGCACCGATCCATCGTTGTAGGAGACCATGGAATGAATCACGCTTTGCGGATGAATCACCACGTCGATCTGAGATTCTGAAATATCAAACAGCCAGCGCGCTTCGATGACTTCGAGCCCCTTGTTCATCATGGTGGCAGAATCGACCGAAATCTTGCGACCCATGTCCCAGTTGGGATGATTCACCGCCTGTGCCGGGGTAACTGACGAGAGTGACTCAATATCACGCGTGCGGAACGGGCCGCCACTTGCAGTCAGCAAAATACGCTTAACGCCCTGTTGTTGCAGATGATGTTCACCGTGCTGCTTGACCTGCCGGGCCTGCGCCGGCAGGCACTGAAATATCGCGTTATGTTCGCTGTCCACCGGCAACAGGGTGGCACTGTGTTGTTTGACCGTATCCATAAACAGGCTGCCGGACATGACCAGGGCTTCTTTATTGGCCAGCAGTATACGCTTTCCGGCCTCCGCCGCGGCCAGTGCCGGTAACAGGCCGGCAGCGCCAACAATGCCTGCGATGACCGTATCGACCTGCGCCAGCCCGGCCACCCGGCTGAGCCCTTCGACGCCCGCCAGCACTTCAGTGTCACTGGCGTGTAGCTGCAAACGCTGGCGCAGGTTTTCAGCCGCGTCCGCGTCGCACATGACTGCAAATTCAGGCTGCCATTTCAGGCATTGCGCTTCTAGCTGGTCGACATCGGTGTTCGCAGTCAGCGCAACCACGTGGTAATGCGCCGCGTTTCGCGCGATGACATCCAGTGCGCTGCAACCGATACTGCCGGTTGAACCCAGCAGGGTAATACCGCGGCTCACAACAGAACACCAAAAAATGGCTGGATTAGCCAGTGCATGCCGAGTAAGAACAGCGGCATCGCTGCCAGCACACTGTCGATACGATCGAGCATGCCGCCGTGACCGGGCAGCAGCTGGCCACTGTCCTTGACGCCGGCTTCGCGCTTGAGCAGGCTTTCGTATAAATCACCGATCACCGATATCAGGGTCAGCGCGACGGATAGCAGCAATAAAAACGCTGTCAGCTCTACATTGAGCTGAAAATAGAAACTCGCGATGACACTATATATGGAGGTCGCCAGCAGCGCACCGTATAAACCTTCGCGGGTTTTCCCGGGGCTGAGCGCGGGTGCCAGCTTGTGTTTACCAAAACGCCGGCCGGCAAAATAGGCGCCGATGTCAGCCACCCAGACCAGCATCAGTCCGTACAACAACCAGTGCGGGCCCTGCACACCCGCGTGCAAGATGGTCATCGCCACCACGGCTGCAGGTACAATTAATACGCCTGCAAGTAATTTATCGAGTGAGAGCTGCTGCAACACGTCACGCGGTTTTGCGCCGCGCAGGTAGAATGCAATCGCAAACCACCAGAGCACTGCAGCAATCACGAACCATTGCGTCATCGCAGGATCAAGCTGGAGCACGAACCAGGACATTAATGCCATCAACCCAGCGATACCGACACGCAATGCAAGGGCCTGCACGCCCGAGAGTCGCGCCCATTCAAACCCGGCCAGAAAAGCCACGAACAGAAACAGGTAAATCACCACGTTTGTCGGCTGGAACAACAGCATCCAGACGACAAAGGCTGCCAGCGGGATTGCAGTTAACACGCGCTGCCACAGCATCAGCCGACACCCTGCTGTTTTGTTTTGTTTAATTCATTGAGTTGTTGCGAGGTTTTGCCAAAGCGGCGCTGGCGGCTGGCATATTCTTCTAGCGCCCTGATCAGTTCAGCCTCGTCGAAGTCAGGCCATAGTGCCTGGCTGAAATAAAACTCGGAATACGCGCTTTGCCAGAGCAGAAAATTGCTGATGCGCTGTTCGCCGCCGGTGCGTATAAACAGGTCCGGCGCCGGTAGATGTGACAGGCTTAACTGGGCAGCAAAACTTTTCTCATCAATATCATCAGCGCCGATTTCACCATTGCTGATTTTTTTGACCAGCTGCCGGCAGGCATTGACGATGTCCCAGCGGCCACCGTAATTGGCGGCAATGTTTAACGCCAGCCCGGTATTGTTCGCGGTGAGCGCCTCGGCTTCGGCGATGCCCGATTGCAGCTTGCTGTTGAAACGTGCGCGATCACCAATAAACAGCACGCGTACGTTTTGCTTGTGTAATTTTTTAATTTCAGAAGCCAGGGTTTTTACGAACAGCGACATCAGGCTGTCGACTTCTTTTTCCGGACGCTTCCAGTTTTCACTACTGAAAGCAAAAATGGTCAGCGCTTCGATACCATGGCGCACACAATTTTCGACCATGGCACGCGTAGCATTGACACCTGCCTTGTGTCCCGCGGTGCGCGGTAACAGGCGTTTTGTCGCCCAGCGTCCGTTACCGTCCATGACCACGGCAATATGACGTGGTTTTATTGTTGCAGCAGCTTTCGAGTCGTCTGAATTTCCCATTGATGTACAGAGCCTGTTAGCCCTATATTTCCATCAATTCGGCTTCTTTCGTCACCAGTACTTTATCTATCATGGCAACATAACTGTCGGTGAGTTTCTGGATTCCGTCTTCAGCATCACGGCACTGATCTTCAGAAATTTCTTTTTCCTTGAGCAGTTCCTTGAAGTCGCTGTTCGCGTCACGCCGTATGTTGCGCACGGCAACGCGCGCGCCTTCAGCTTCCTGCTTGACTACGCGCACCAGGTCACGACGACGCTCTTCAGTCAGCGGCGGCATCGGGATTCTAATGACGGTGCCGGCAGTGGCCGGGTTCAGGCCAAGATTGGCTGTCATGATGGCTTTTTCAACTGCCTTGACCATGTCTTTTTCCCACGGCGAGACAACCAGGGTGCGTGAATCCTCAACCGTGACATTGGCGACCTGCTTCAACGGCGTCTCACTGCCGTAATAAGGTACGGTCAAATGGTCGAGTAAACTCGGGTGTGCACGGCCAGTGCGTATCTTGAGCAATTCCTGGCTGAGTGCATCAACGCTTTTTTGCATACGCATATCCGCGTCTTTGGTAATTTCATCTATCATAAATCCTCACATTACAACCGTGGTTCCAATTGATGCATCTGTCATCGCCGCCGGCAATGCGCCGGCATCGTTAAGATTGAATACACGCAATGGCAGCTTGTTGTCGCGACACATGACAATCGCAGTGGTGTCCATGACTTTCAGATCTTTTTGCAAAACTTCGTCGACCGACAAGGTCTCATAACGTTTCGCGTTCGGGTTTGTTGCCGGATCAGAATCATATACCCCGTTCACCTTGGTGGCTTTGATGATGATGTCCGACTGGATTTCAATTGCTCGCAGGCAACCTGCCGTGTCCGTGGTAAAGAACGGGTTACCCGTGCCCGCCGCAAAAATAACCACGCGGTTTTTTTCGAGATGGCGCAATGCGCGTCGACAAACATATTCTTCGCACATGCGGTTGATTCGAACCGCAGACATGACGCGGGTTTCCTTGCCGTATTTTTCCAGCGCGTCCTGCATTGCCAGGCTATTGATGACCGTGGCCAGCATGCCCATGTGGTCACCGGTCACGCGGTCCATGCCCGAAGCTGCCAGCCCGGCACCGCGGAATATATTGCCACCGCCGATTACCAGTCCAACCTGCACGCCCATGTCGACCACGGCGGCAATTTCACTGGCAACACGTTGCATCATTGCCGGATCAATGCCGTAATCACAACCACCCATCAGCGCTTCACCGCTGAGTTTGAGCAATACACGCTTGTATAAAACTGTATTTGCCATGCTGTTTATCCGATCCTTATATAAATAAATTACCGGGCCCGGGCGAGCCGGGGCTGGAGATTGCATCCCAGCTTACCTGAACCCGAACAAAAGTAATGCGGTTGTTATATTGTTGTCATTCATCAAACACGTTTAAGTTTAATAAATGCCCGCATACTTGCAAAAAAACCGGGGTGTAATTCCCGGTTTTTTTGTTGTGTAAAGAGTGTCCGCTTTAGCTGGCTTTGATTTGCGCCATGACTTCGTCGGCAAAGTTTTCCTGCTTCTTCTCGATACCTTCACCAACAGCATAACGTACAAACCTGACCACGCTCGCACCTGCATCTTTCAACAGTGCGTCGACTGTTTTGTCCGGGTCTTTGACAAAAGGCTGTCCCAGCAGGGTGATTTCAGCAAGATACTTGCGGACCCGACCAACCAGCATTTTTTCAACGATGTCCGCAGGCTTGCCACTTTCCAGTGCCTGTGCGCGTAGTATGTCCTTTTCTTTTTCCAGCACATCGGCCGGCACATCAGATTCTGACACGCAAATCGGGCTGCTTGCAGCGATGTGCATGGCGACATCCTTCATCAGTTCGTCACTGCCATTTTCCATCTCAACCAGAACACCGATGCGGGTGCCGTGCAGATAACTGCCAAAAGCGCCGCCCCTGGATTGCAGCAATTCAAATCGACGCAACTGGATGTTTTCACCAATCTTGGCGACCATTGCCTGGCGTTTCTCGTCAACGCTCTCATTGCCGCCTTCAAGCGGCAGCGCAGCCAGCGCTTCGATGCTCGCTGGATTATTTTTCAGCGCAGTTCTGGCCACTGCATTCGCAAAATCAATGAAGTCATCACCGCCTGAGACAAAGTCAGTTTCACAGTTGACTTCAATCACCACAGCGGATTTGCCGTCATCACTTATCTGAATCGCAACCCGACCTTCAGCAGCCACACGGCCGGCTTTCTTGTCGGCCTTGGCGAGACCGGATTTGCGCATGTTTTCGATAGCGGTATCGATATCACCGTTAGCTTCCTGCAGCGCTTTTTTACATTCCATCATGCCCGAGCCGGTACGCTCGCGCAGTTCTTTAACCATAGCAGCACTTATCTGCATGTTATTACCTCTTAAATTTCTTTGTGGCCCGGTAAACTCCGGGCCGTATTACAAGTTATGCGTCTTTCTTCGCGGCTGCTTTTTTCTTCGGCGCTGCTTTTTTCTTTACCGCAGCCTTTTTCTTCGGTGCTGCGGCTTTTTTAGCAGGTGCTGCTTTTTTAACAGGTGCTGCTTTTTTTTCAGGCTCAGCTTTAGCAGCAGGCTCAGCTTTAGCAGCAGGCTCAGCTTTAGCAGCAGGCTCAGTTTTAGCAGCAGGCGCAGCAGCTTTCTCGTCAGCAGCGTCTACCGTTTCAGCCTTGGCAACTTTTGGCGCAACTTTCTTTTTGATAGTCGCTTTTTTCACCGGCGCCCTGGCGGGCGCTTCTTCAGCCTGCTCGGCCTTCTGGATCACAGCGGCAGCACGGCCTTCAATCACGGCATCTGCAACGCCCTGGGTGTAAAGACGTATGGCCTTGATAGCATCATCATTGCCCGGGATCACGTAATCAATACCGTCGGGTGAATTGTTTGTATCAACGATACCAAACACCGGAATGCCCAGCTTGTTGGCTTCGAGTACTGCAATATTTTCATGACCAACATCGATCACGAACAATGCGTCGGGCAGGCCTTTCATATTTTTGATACCGCCCAGTACTTTCTCGAGCTTGTCTTTTTCGCGACTCAGGCTGAGGATTTCTTTCTTGACGAGTTTATTGACTGAATCATTGACAAACATTTCTTCGATATCTGTCAGGCGCTGGATGGACTGGCGAATCGTCTTGTAGTTGGTGAGCATGCCACCGAGCCAGCGATGATTGACAAAAGGCATGCCACAACGGTTGGCCTCTTCGCCAACGATGCCGCGCGCCGCACGCTTGGTACCGACGAACAGAACGGTGCCGCGCTGTGAAGCAATTTTGCCCATAGCGTTGGTCGCATCATTATAGAGCGGCAGGGTTTTTTCAAGATTGACGATATGGATCTTGTTACGTGAACCGAAAATATAATCGGCCATTTTAGGGTTCCAGAAACGGGTCTGGTGACCAAAGTGCACGCCAGCTTCTAGCATCAGGCGCATGGATACTGTAGACATGAGTTCTCCTGTCAGGGTTTTGCCTCCATACACCCCATGTAATAACCGAGTTTGGAAACCTTGCAGGTTATCCTGACGGCACCCTATTACATGTGTCGGTGTATGTGCGTAGTAAAATTCGATATAGTGACCGCGATGTCATCTTTTGCCGTAACTCAGGATGCATTCGTGGCAGAATATCGCCTTGTGAGCCGGGCAACACCCGGCGCGGCGGCTTTATACCATATATAGCCAAAGGAAACAATCATCGGAATAGCAGGCCTGGCCTGTATAGTTCCGCCAAGCCACTGAGAATAGAAGAAATATTACGTGTCTGTACATATTAAATCTGCTGCTGAAATCGAAAAAATGCGCATCGCCGGGCGCCTCGCCGGTGAGGTGCTGCAAATGATCCGCCCCCACGTTCAGGCCGGGGTGACCACGGATGAGCTCGACCGTATCTGCCATGACTACATCGTCAACGTTCAGCAGGCGATTCCGGCACCGCTGAACTACCATGGATTTCCTAAATCGATCTGCACTTCGGTCAACCACCAGGTGTGCCACGGTATTCCCGGCGACAAAAAGCTGAAAAACGGTGATATCGTCAATATCGATATCACCGTCATCAAGGACGAATTTCACGGTGACACCAGCAAGATGTTCTTTGTCGGCGACCCCCCGGTGAAAGCACAGCGCGTCACCCAGATCGCGCTCGAATGCATGCGCCTGGGCATCGGCGTGGTCAAACCGGGCACCCGCCTCGGTGACATTGGCCATATCATTCAGCAACACGCCGAGCGCAACCATTGCTCGGTGGTGCGTGAGTACTGTGGCCACGGTATCGGCCGTGGGTTTCACGAAGATCCCCAGGTACTGCACTATGGCAAGGCAGGCACCGGCCTGGTGCTCGAACCCGGCATGACCTTTACCATCGAACCCATGATCAACGCCGGCCGCCGCGATGTGAAGCTGCTCAACGATAACTGGACCGTGGTCACCAAGGACCACAGCCCCTCGGCGCAATGGGAGCACACCATCCTGGTCACCGATGAGGGCCACGATATCCTTACCCAGTGCCCGGGTGATGAAATATGAAACCACTTGTTGCGCAGGGCCTGCCCGCCGATGCCGTCGATGCACTGCTGGACGAGCGCGCGCTGGCTAAAACCCTTGCTGAACATCCATCGCAGGCATTGCCCGCGCTGAAGCAGGCTGTCACCCATCTAAATGCGGGACTCAAAGCGCACTACCGCGCCGGTGCCGACGTCGAAGCCATTGTGCACGGCCGCGCGCGCATGGTTGATCGTTTGCTCATCACCGTGTTCCAGCATATTTTTACCGACA
The DNA here is from genome assembly GCA_049666625.1 of Gammaproteobacteria bacterium. GTDB lineage: Bacteria > Pseudomonadota > Gammaproteobacteria > SZUA-229 > SZUA-229 > JASBSR01. The sequence goes on from JBATHJ010000188.1 coordinate 7,896, forward strand.
TCACACAAAAAGTATCGCTGGTCGCCGTGGGCGGTTACGGCCGCGGCGAGCTGCATCCGCATTCCGATATCGACCTGATGATTCTGCTCGAAGGCGATGAAAGCGATGCCACCCGCGCTGCGATTGAAAAACTGTTAATGCTGTTATGGGACAGCCGGCTCGAAATCGGTCATAGCGTACGCACCGTGGATGAATGTGTGAACGAAGCCACGCGCGACATCACCGTGGCGACCACTATTATGGAAGCGCGTTTGCTCTGCGGCGATGACGGCCTGTTCCAGCAGATGAAAACCCTCACCGGCCCGGACTACATATGGGATGCACAGGCGTTCTTTGAAGCCAAGCTTGAAGAACAGGTGATGCGCAACGGCAAGTTTAACGACACCGCGTATAACCTCGAACCCAATATCAAGGAAGGCGTTGGCGGCCTGCGCGACATACAAATGATCGGCTGGGTCGCAAAACGTCATTTCGGCGCCGAACGATTGCAACAACTGGTCGAACATAATTTTCTGCGCCAGTACGAACTCGATTCCTTATTAAGAGGCCAGCAACTGCTGTGGCGCATTCGATGCAGCCTGCACTATCTCACCGACCGTCGCGAAGATCGGCTTTCGTTCGACTACCAGCGCGACCTCGCGATTGAGTTCGGCTTCAAGGATGACCCCAGTGGCGTCGAAGGCAACCTCGCCATCGAGCAGTTCATGCAGCAGTACTATCGCACGGTGATGGAACATGAACGGCTCAATGAAATGTTGCTGCAGCTTTTTCGTGAAGCCATAATTTATAAAGACCAGACCGGTGATCCGGTGCAAATCAACGATCAATTCCAGGTACGACATGGCTACATCGAAGCCAGGTATCCGAATGTATTCAGGGAAAACCCCACCTGCCTGCTGGAACTGTTCCTGTTAATCCAGACCCATGCCGATATCCAGGGTGTGCGCGCCGAGACTATACGCCTGGTGCGCGAGAGCCGCGACCTGATCAATGATGAGTTTCGTAATTCAGGCGAAGCCAAGTCGCTATTCATGTCGATCTTGCGGCAGTCACGCGGCATCACCCACGAATTACGCCGCATGAACCGTTACGGCATTCTCGCGCGTTATATACCGGCGTTCGATATGATCGTCGGGCGCATGCAATATGACCTGTTCCATGCCTACACGGTTGACCAGCACACTTTATTCGTGGTGCGCAACCTGCGACGTTTTGCGGTACCTGATCATTGCCATGAATTCCCGCTTGCCAGCGGTATTTTTCATCACCTGAAAAAACCTGAGCTGCTTTATCTCGCTGGCCTGTTTCATGATATCGCCAAGGGTCGTGGTGGCGATCATTCCGTGCTGGGTGCAAATGATGCGAAACAGTTTTGTCTCGAACATGGCCTGAGTGAGAATGATGCCCGACTGGTGAGCTGGCTGGTGCGCAATCACCTGATCATGTCCATGACTGCACAACGCAAGGACATCAGCGATCCGGAAGTGATTTCTAATTTTGCGACGCACATGAAAAAACTGGAAAACCTGGATTATCTATACCTGCTCACAGTCGCTGACATACGCGGCACCAATCCAAAACAATGGAGCAGCTGGAAAGACAAACTGCTGATAGAACTTTATAACAAGACCGCCCAGATGCTGCACACCGGCATCGAACGTGCTGCAGACCGGCTGGAAACCCTGCGCATACACCAGACCCATGCCTTGCGCTCACTCGACCAGCTTGGCATCAGTGCGCAGAGAACACATGCCTTATGGCGCTATTTCACCGACGATTATTTCCTGCGCCATACTGCCAGCGAATTAGTCTGGCATACGCAGCAGATATCGGAACACTCGCAGGTCGATCAGCCACTGGTGAAATGCCGCACCGATGTAGATACCGGCAGTCTTGAAGTACTGGTGTATGGCAAAGGCCTCAAAAGGCCGTTCGCCAAAGTCGTCAGTGTCATCGCCAAGCTCAATCTCAGTGTTGCCGACGCGCACATTATGCTGAGTGAAAACGGCTACCTGCTGGAAACCTTCCGCATTATTTTTGCCAAGGAATCCGAAGCCCACCTTGATCACTATGCACTTGAGCTGGAACTCAAAATAGAACAACGCCTGAAAGACAATCAACTGCCGATAGATACCAGCCTGTGGGACAAGACATACGTGCATAAACATTTTTCTGTGCCGACAGCCATTGGTTTTGAAAATGACGATGACCTGCCTACCACGCGCCTGCATATATCAACTGCTGACAGGCAGGGCGTGCTTGCAGTGATCGCCAAGGTATTCATTGATTGCGACATACGCATTCATAATGCAAAGGTATCAACCGCTGGTGAAAAAGCCATGGACTCGTTTGATATCACCAACAAGAAGACCGGCACGCGTCTCGGCATTGAAGACCAGGAAACCCTCAAACAAGCACTGCTTAAAGAATTATAAATACATATGTCCAATACGCTAGAACTTGCCCAGCAACTCATTGCGCGCGCATCAGTTACACCGGAAGATAATGGATGCCAGCAGTTGCTCGCTGAACGTTTGCAAGCGCTCGGTTTTCACATAGAGCATCTACGTTACGATGATGTCGATAACTTATGGGCCCGACTGGGATCAGAAGCCCCCTTGCTGGTGTTCGCCGGCCACACCGATGTAGTGCCCACCGGCCCGTTGAAACAATGGAAGCATGATCCGTTTACGCCCACCATCGACAACGGCAAACTCTACGGTCGTGGCGCTGCTGATATGAAAAGCAGTATTGCTGCGATGGTGTGCGCCTGTGAATCCGTGCTGCCGACACATAAACTCAGGGGATCGATAGGATTTCTGATTACCAGCGATGAGGAAGGCCCGTCAATCAATGGCACGGTCAAGGTGATCGAACACCTCGAAAACCGCAACGAAAAAATCGACTGGTGTCTCGTCGGCGAACCTTCAAGTACGAACCACGTTGGCGATGTTATCAAGAACGGTAGACGCGGCTCGATTTCGGGCAATCTTACAATTCATGGTACGCAGGGCCACATCGCCTACCCGCACCTGGCCGACAACCCGGTGCATCGCTTTGCACCCGCGCTGAATGCACTGGTGAACGAAGCCTGGGACGAAGGCAATGAATTTTTCCCGCCGACAACATTTCAGATATCTAATATCCACGCCGGCACCGGCGCGAATAACGTGATTCCCGGCGATCTGGACATCATGTTCAATTTCCGTTTTTCGACTGCACTCACCGCCGACGATATAAAACAGCGCACACATGCACTGCTGGATGCGCATAATTTAAAATACACCCTCGAGTGGACATTGTCCGGGCACCCGTTTCTCACCCCTGGCGGCGAGCTGGTGCGCGCAGCCCTGGCCGCCATCAAGGCGGTCAACGGCCTGGACTGTGAGCTATCGACTGCAGGCGGCACTTCGGACGGGCGTTTTATTGCACCCACCGGGGCGCAGGTTGCGGAGCTGGGCCCGATTAACGCCAGTATTCACAAGATTGATGAGCACGTCGACATTGCTCAACTCGACGAATTATACGAAATATACCGGCATATCATTATCGATCTGCTCGGCTAATTTAAGGTAGCACTGATTTATCAGCGCCTGCTTAAGGCATTACCCGGCTGTTGAGCTAAAATCTAAACAGAATGACAGAATTATAAAATGGGAAAAATGACATGAACCTCGAAAAAGTCATCTTTAGTTTTTTCATGATACTTGCACTCACGCTGAATTTCGGTTTTTTCTACGGCGACGTCGACAATCCCGAGCACCATAATGT
>JBATHJ010000189.1:0-2576 GCA_049666625.1 Gammaproteobacteria bacterium
ACCTGTGTACTGTTCATGAGCCTTGCGCTGGCTGCGTTGCCCGTGCAACAGGCTTTTGCAGCAATGGACATGGATTCGAGCATGGACACCCAGAGTTCGCACTGCCAGGACAAGGCCACATCCGACACTTCGGCCCAGCGCACTGATTTAAGCGCTGTCGGCAGTATTTCGCATGGCTGCTGCTGTGATCAGTGTGACGCAAACTGCGCGTCTGGTTGCGGACACGGCATGACTATCTCCGCCATCATGTTGCCGCCAACAACGGCTGTGACAAACAGCGCACACCCTGTATATCAAAGCACCTGTTCACATTTCACCACGCGTTCAACCTCACCCCCCTCGCCACCTCCATTGTCATAAATCGTTTTTAATACGCACAGGCTCATTAGTTGCCTGTGGTTTTTGTGCATCTGCACACGATGACAATTTAAGAGGTGACCTGTATGACAACAGGTATTTACACAAAACGACTGCACGCGTATTCGTTGTTTCTGTTGACAACACTGCTCTGCTCGCCCGGATTCGCACTCACTCTGCAACAGGCAGAACAAACCGCGCTGCAGAATGATCCGATGGTTGCCAGCATGATGGCAACATCGCGCGCACAGGAAAACGAGTCGGTGGCCGCGTCAACCCTGCCCGACCCGCAGTTGCGCCTGGGGATGTTCAATGTGCCACTGGATACGTACAGCGTGACACAGGAACCCATGACCCAGATGGCGCTCGGACTGCAGCAACAGTTTCCGCGCGGCGATGTACTCGATATCAAGGCCGAGCAGACATTATTAAAATCGCAGGCCTCGCGCGCGCTGGCAAACAATGCACAACGCGAAGTGATTCGCGACCTGCGCGTTGCCTTTCTCAATCTGTATTATGAAATCCAGTCTGGCGACATCATCAGGGAATCGCGCGCACTGTTCTCGAAACTGGTAAAAATTACCGAAGACCAGTACGCCGCGGGCCGGGCGAACCAGCAGGACGTGATTCGTGCCGACCTGGAGCTGTCGCGACTGGATGACCGTTACACCAAAATATTGAGCAGGCAGGACCAGTTTCGTGCCGAGCTTGGCCAGTGGCTTGGTGATAGCGCATGGCAGCCGCTGGATACTGAATTTCCCGTGCTGCCAGATCTGCCTGCACTGGATGACGTCAATACATTGCTCACGCAGCACCCGCTGATACACGCACAAAATGCCGAACTTAACGCCGCACACAAGATGACCGCGATGGCACAGCAGGATTACAAGCCCGGCTTCAATGCCTTTATAGAATACCGCAAACGTTTTGGTGACAACCCCGATGGCAGTGACCGTTCTGACATGATGGCCGCCATGGTGACCATGGACATTCCCCTGTTCACTGAAAACCGGCAGGACAAAAGCGTTGCCGCCAGCGAAGAAAACGCTCGCGCTGCGCGTTACAAACTCGATGACAAGCTGCGCATGCTCAAGCAGATGTTTGACAAGAGCAAGTCCATGTACCAACGTTCGGCAGAGCGTCAGGCCTTGTACAAATCATCCCTGCTCGCCTCTGCCATCAATAATACCAGCGCCTCGCTCAATGCTTACCAGAGTGGCGTGACTGAATTCACCACGCTGATGCGCGCGCAAATCACCGAACTCGATGTGCGGCTGGACGACTTGCGCGTGCGTATTGATAAAGCCATTGCACAGGCACAACTGTTATACGTCACTGGAGAAGCATCATGATGCTATTCATGCAGAAAATTAATTTCGCACTCACGCTGTTCTTTACCGCGCTCTTGATAGCGTCGAGTGTGCTGGCATTTCAGCATCGTGCGATCGCCGCCGATGATGAAAAAGAAATTTTATACTGGGTCGCGCCGATGGACGCCAATTACCGCCGTGACAAACCCGGCAAATCCCCCATGGGCATGGACCTGGTGCCGGTATACAGGGACGATAATGCCGGCAGCGGCACTGTCAGTATCGCGCCGCAGGTGGTGCAGAACCTGGGCATCAGAACTGCACTCGCCGAACGCACACGCCTGTGGCGTGGCATCGATACCGTTGGCTACGTCGATTATGACGAAACCCGCGTCAGCCATATCCACCTGCGCACCGAAGGCTGGATCGAAAACCTGAAAGTGCGTTCAGAAGGTGAACGCGTCAAACGCGGTGACCTGTTATTTGATCTGTACTCGCCCGGGCTGGTCAATGCGCAGGAAGAATTTGTCACCGCATTGTCCTCGGGCAACAAGGGACTGATCCGCGCCTCGAAAGAACGACTGGCGGCGCTGGGTATTTCCGACAGCCAGATCAACACCCTGCAAACCAGCAAAAAAGTATTGCAACGCATTTCTACTTTTGCCCCGCAGGATGGCGTGGTCTCCAGCCTGGCGGTACGCGAAGGCATGTTTGTGAAACCGGCCATGACGATAATGAGCCTGGGCGATCTGTCCAGCGTATGGTTGCTGGCGGAAGTGTTCGAACGCCAGACCAACTGGGTGCATGTCGGCCAGCCGGCCGAAGTCAAACTGTCGTTCATCCCCGGTAAAACCTGGCAAGGCAAGGTTGAATATATTTATCCCAGCCTCGACCCGATGACACGCACGC
>JBATHJ010000190.1:0-3986 GCA_049666625.1 Gammaproteobacteria bacterium
GTTTAATACTGTGGCTGAGTTTACCGGTAAAGCCGGTGAAGTCTATTTTGTTCGCTTTTCTGCAGGAGATCTCGTCAACAACAAAGATGCCCTGGAATTGATGGATGGTCTTGAAAATGTTACCCCGGGGCTGAAGCAGTAAGAAAATAATAGGGTAGGTTCACTCCGACCCTTATAATTGACCCCTTTAATCCAGAGATCAGGAAGCCAGAGTCTTGTCAACAGAAAACGATTTACCAAATGGCGTAATGTTTAATGCTTATCCAGACAGTATTGGACGTGACTTTTCAGATACCTTGCAAATGCTCAAGCGTCAAGAATTTAAAGATGCTTTTTCTTTGTTTTATGTCCTGCCAACCATTTTTCATAGCGACCTGGATCGTGGCTTTTCAATAATCAATTACGATCTAAATGAAGAGCTGGTGAGTCCCCACGACCTGGTCGAACTTAACAAGCTGGGTATACAGACCAAGTTTGACCTGGTGCTCAATCATCTTTCCGTACGTTCTCCGCAGTTCATTGATTTATTGGAGAAAGGAAATAAATCACCCTACAAGGATTTTTTTATCGACTGGAATGAATTCTGGAAGGACCATGGCACTATGGGTGAAAACGACCACATCGTGCCTGATAAAGAACATCTTGATAAGCTTTTTATGAGAAAGCCCGGCCTGCCGATTCTTAAATTGCGTTTCCCGGATGGTAGCCTCCAGGCATACTGGAACACTTTTTATCAAAAGGTGGAGTTCGATGAGATAACCGCCCAGGACTTTGCGAACATTAAAGGGGTGGATATGCAATGGGCAAGGGACATTGCGCACAATATCAAGGTGATCATTAAGAATAAGGGTCAGCTGGAATCTGCGGACATGGACGAGATCGTGCAGCGCAATGGCGGGCTTAGCAAGGAGGACTTAATCGCGGCTGTGTGCCACAAGCGTGAATTCCTCGGTCAAATGGATCTCAATGCCCGCTCCGAAAAGGTCTGGGACTTTTTCGATGAGACTTTGCGTAAACTTAGCGAATACGGCGCCAGAATTATTCGCCTGGACGCCTTCGCATACCTGCACAAAGAACCCGGTCAGACGAATTTTTTCAACCGGCCCGGTACCTGGGAATACCTGGAACGTCTGCGAGGTATTGCACGCAAGTATGATCTAACCATCTTCCCCGAGATCCATGCCGAGTACGGTGCCGGTATCCATGAGGAGATTGCGCATGAAGGGTATCCCATCTATGACTTCTTTTTTCCAGGACTCGTGATCAATGCGCTTGATGAGGGCAACAATACGGCCTTGTTACAATGGATTTCGAATATCTGTGACAGGGGACTGCACACCATCAACATGCTCGGTAGCCATGATGGTATCCCGGTGCTTGACCTCAAAGGCAAGCAGGTGAATGGCACTTACCGACCTGGTCTGCTGAGCGATGAACAGATAGAGGCCACGATCGAGCGCATTATTGAACGTGGCGGCCTGACTAAAAATTTGTACGATGCTGACGGCAAGAAGATCGATTACTACCAGGTCAATGCGACATTCTATAGTGCTCTTGGTGAGGACGATCAAAAGCTGCTTCTGGCCCGCGCCATCCAGATGTTTATGCCCGGTGTCCCACAGGTATGGTACCTGGATCTGTTTGCCGGTACTAACGACTATGCAGCTGCGGAAAGAGGGCGCACTGCCGGACACAAGGAGATTAACCGCACCACTTTAAAAATTATTGACATCGATGCCGGACTGCAGCGCCCTGTCGTGCTGGACCAGTTGAAGTTGATCCGGCTGCGTAACACTTCGCCGGCATTCAATGGTGAGATGAAGGTCATCGAAACCGAGGCTGACTTATTACACATTTGCTGGCAGCACCCAGAAGCCAGCGTAATGTTGAAGGCAGATCTGCGTGATCACAGCTTCACGGTTTACCAGGACACCGGCGCCGGTGAGGAAGTCCTGATGTCAGCAGGAGCATAGATTATCAATCAATAAAACAGGGGTCAGAGTAAATAAAGCACGAGATGCTACTAATGATATTCACTCTGACCCAGGTGCCTTTTACCAGGCGCCTTTGTTTTCTCTCTTTCGTCCAGCCCGGACAATCAACAGGGTCAGACTAGATTGATCACTAAATTGAACAGGGCAGTGTCTCGATAAATCAAGCTGAAGCACCCCTGATTCACTTATCGATTCTCTAACCCGGCTTTTCTTCCTTCTGGCTATTAGCATGCCACGGGAGTAGGATCATCATCAGTTCTGGAGTGAAGTTAACCACAGTGATTACTCTTTAATACCAGCGCCATGACAAACTAGCCGTGTCATACATAGCTAGTCTTACTATTTTTTTGCGAAAGTTGTGGATGCTTGCACCCACATTTTTCCAGTATATTTAAAGGAGATTATTGATGAAACATTTAAAATTAGCTGCAACCTCTGGCGTAGCACTGGTCGCAGGTCTGTTACTTGTGGCCCTGTCTGGTTGCGAGAAAGGCCCGGCAGAACAGGCCGGTAAGAATATTGATACTGCTGTCGAAAAAGCCGGAGACCAGATGGAGAAAGCGGGTGACAGCATGAAGGAAATGGTAGATGGCGATAAAAAATGACCCCAGCTACTCTATCACTCGATAAGAAAATGGTTAAAAAATAATTCCTCCGGCACCTAATCTTTCGGCACCTTTTCTCTCATAGGCTCTATATCAGCAGGCATGACATGAACACTGCGACCAACAGGGTTGTTCGATTTCACGAAACCGGCGGAGCGGAAGTTCTCAGGATTGAAGATTGTCCGATAGCAGAACCCGGAGAGGGCGAGCTTCGTATCAATGTTGAAGCAATTGGTTTGAATCGTGCTGAAGTGATGTTTCGCGAGGGGCAGTATCTGGAACAGCCAGTGCTTCCATCCCGGCTAGGCTACGAAGCTGCAGGTGTTGTAGCAGCGATCGGGCCTGGCGTAAACGAGTTCAACATCGGTGACCGTGTCAGCACAATTCCTGCTTTTTCCCAAAGCCAGTACGGTGTATATGGTGAGAGTGCTATCGTGCCTGCTTATGCTGTCGCACACTATCCCGATAATCTCTCTGTTGTTGAAGCGACGGCAATATGGATGCAATACCTCACTGCTTACGGTGCACTGGTGGAATATGCTCAAATGAACGCCGATGATATTGTACTTATCACGGCGGCCAGTAGCAGTGTGGGCCTCGCAGCTATCCAGATAGCTAAAGCTTCCGGGGCGACAGTAATTGCCACAACGCGCGGCGCTACCAAGAAACAGTTCCTGCTTGATAGTGGTGTGGATCATGTCGTGGTCACTGATAAGGAAGATCCTGGCGAGAGTGTTATGGCTTTTACTTCGGGAAAAGGTGCCAGCATCGTGTTCGATCCCGTGGCGGGTCCTTTTCTGGAAAAAATAGCTGAAGCTGCAGCACCGGGCGCACGAATCTTCGAGTACGGTGCTTTATCAACAGAACCAACCCCTTATCCTTTATTTGCCGCGCTCTCTAAAGGCTTGATTATTCGTGGTTACACGCTGTTCGAAATTGTTAAAGACCCCGAGAAACTTTCTCGCGGCAAAAAGTATATCTACGAAGGCCTGCAGTCCGGTGCTCTGAAACCAGTGATTGATCGCACCTTTTCTCTGGAAGCCATTGTAGAAGCTCACCAGTACATGGAATCTAATCAACAAAAGGGAAAGATTGTGGTGACAGTCTAGGTTATTGCATCCCGCATGTGACAAACAAGGCAAAAGGTGGGGCCCAGTAGGCAGCTATCAGAATCAACAGTGGGCAGGCCATGATCAATGTCAGAAGGGCAGCAAGGCAGCAAGAATAAGACTCTGAATAACTGTGATCTGTGCCTGATTACACACTTGCTGCAGTGCGTATCACCATAAATGCTACCTGGAAACTAATAAGCGGATAGGGTATCTGATTCGATATGTTTTTTACAAACCGCTGGCCAACCAGTGAGGAGCATGATCATGATAAAAGC
>JBATHJ010000191.1:0-2870 GCA_049666625.1 Gammaproteobacteria bacterium
CGGTATCGCCAATGCACACGACAACGCTACGTAATCGTCATACCAGGTGTATACACGGTAAATCGAATCAGCAATTAAACGGGTGATTAAAATGATACTGATCGAAAACAGGTTCACAGGCCTCAAAAACGCCACTGCCAAAAAAACATACCAGGTCAGCCTGTTACCTGCTCGGTTACTTAACAGTGATATCAGAGCAAGCCAGAGCTGCGTGATAACTGATTTATCCAGCGGTGGCGCAGCTGTTCTTGTCCCCAGAAGCCAGGCCACATTCGAAGCGTCATTTGACCTGGCCTTTATGTCGCCTGACAATAATAATGAAATCCTGACAATTTTACCTGTCATACAACGTTGGAGAAATGAACAACATTCCCCTGATCATATTAAAATCGGCGTGATGTTCCCTGATATGAACCTGATTAAGACCCAGGTGATCAATGCGATGATTGAGATCCTTATGCTGAAGAGTAATATGACCAGATCCGACAGCCAAAATACCGCTTTGTTGGTGGCGGGCACTTTTTAGCACAGCTGCGGGAAAACCCTGTTTATAAAAGGTGACCGATATAAGGTAACGGAGGGATAATTTTTATCCACACCCGGGTGGGATAAACGGTGGGATCGGGGGCACTTCATAGCGATTATTTATTGATCAGCATCATTTTTCGAGGTCGGCCACGCCCTTCCCTGGGGATTTCGAGCCCGAATCAATCGAGTCTGGCCCTGTTGACTACGGAACTAAACGCGCTCAACAGTGACAAAGAGAAGAACCAGCGATATGCAAACCTGAGTGGTTTGGTCGGATAATAAACTAACAATTAATCAAGCCGACGCCTTTAAAGCGACGCAGATCATTAAACGATAGATTTATATGCATATACCCTCAAGACGTGTATACGAAGCAATAACCAATGCCGGGGCAGATAAACTGTACCACGCCTGCAGCGTACCCACTGCCTGTCAATTTCTACGCACAAATTCACTTATGTCGCGTGGCACTATTGAGAGACTGGGTGTTAAACAGATACCGCAAGATTCCGATGCGCTCGATAAAAAATACAGTATCTGGTTTGATATATTTACTGGCTCATTCGATTTACATGACCAGGCCAGTCGACACAATGCATACGGGCCTGTATTGCTTGATATAGATACAGGCATTATTGAATATATGTCCACAGCTAGAGTTCTGGTTACCAAGCTCAACCCTGAAAAATGGTCGGGAAAAAGCGAAAAACAACGCTGGATTCAAAATAAGCAGGAATTAGATGAAGGCTTTATAAAGGGCACATCTGACCAGTTGGTGGTATTCAGGCATTGCGGCGGTGAGTTACCGTTAAAACATTATCTAAAACGCATAGTACTTGATGATCCCGGCCTGGAAAATTCAGAAGGCGTCAACTTTTATGACATGGCTGTCGGTGCATTGAGGCTGGCCATGTCTGATAGTAAATTAGATGTCCCAATTGTTAAACGTGATTGCTCCATCAGTTGTGATTGCGATGCATATTACTCATCTCACGCAGATTATGTATATGATATGTTTGACCCAATGGATCACCATGTCAATCCACAGGATTCAGCCGCTAACGCACCTTATCCTATGAGCTTAATCAGAAAAGGTTAGAAAAGCTGACGTAGGGTTTATTTTTTTTCAACATCCGTATTTTTCTCGGCCTGCCCCGGAGAAATGGTGACGCGGAGAAATGGTGACGGAGGGATTATTTTTTAACCATTTATTGATCACTTTTAAAATCCTCCGTCAGCTTTTTTCAAATAATGGGACGTAGCGAATATTATTGATCACACGTAGATTTGGTCATTTAATATTCGCTACGTCCCCTTAATTTGCGCTACCGATGCAACACAATACGATAATGCGCGTCGCCACTCCTTAATCTTGAAATAGCCGCATTAATATCATCAAAACTGAATTTCTCGATCACCGGCCTGATGCCATGTAGCCTGGAAAACGCCAGCATGCTGGCTATAGTAGCGGGACTGCCCACCGGAGAGCCGGACATCGAGTGCTGCCCCATCATGAGTGAAAACACGCTGACATCCAGCGGCTCCAGTGTTGCGCCAACAAAATGCAGGCGTCCACGCGGTTTCAATGTGCCCAGGTAAAGGTTCCAGTCCAGCTTCACGTTGACCGTGGAAATGATGAAATCGAAACGACCTGCCGCCGCCTCGATCTCGCCTGCATCGCGTGAGTTCAGGGTGTGGTGCGCCCCCATACTCAGCGCCTCCTTCTTTTTAGCCTCACTGGAAGTGAACGCGGTCACTTCACAACCCCAGGCGTTGAGAAACATCAGGGCCATATGCCCCAGACCACCGATACCGATTACCGCCACCTTGTCAGTGGGTTTAATATCGAACTGAACCAGCGGATTGAAAACCGTAATACCCCCGCAGAACAGCGGGCCGGCAGATTCCAGGTCAACGCCATCAGGTATCTCCACCACGCTGTTAGCAGCCGCGCGCACCTTGTCGGCGAAACCGCCATGATGCCCGATGATGGTCGCCTGCGCATTGGCGCACAAATTGTTATCGCCCGAGTGACAGGGCGCACATTCATTGCAGTAACCTGCGTGCCAGCCAAGACCCACTGTCTGGCCAGGCGCAAGATGCTTAACCTTGTCGCCAACTTTGGCGATTGTGCCCACCACTTCATGACCGGGAACCACCGGGTATTGTGTCATGCCCCATTCATTGTCGATTACGCTTAGATCACTGTGACAAATTCCACAATACAGAACATCCAGCTCGACCTCGTCTGGCTTGAGCGGACCCGGGTCATACTCAAAAGGACGAAGCTCGCCTTCAGCTTCAAACGCGGCATAGGCTTTTATCATGATCATGCTCCTCAC
>JBATHJ010000192.1:0-5807 GCA_049666625.1 Gammaproteobacteria bacterium
GCCTTTGGCAATACCGCACAGCTCGGTCACCGGTACATCGCGCAAACGCTCTTTGGCTTCCCACGGCAGGATTACGGTAAAGCCATTGGGCTTGTTGAGCTTGGCGGCGTATTTCGCCGTGGTCTTGTCGCCGCTTAAACCCACCGAACACAGCAGGCCCGAGGCCTGGTAGACCGCGTCTCGTAATGAATGCGCGATAGTGATCGGTGAGCCGTACAGCCGCTGGCAGGGGGTAATGTCGATAAAGGCTTCGTCGACCGAGAACACTTCGACGTCGGGACAAATGTCCTGGATCGCGCGCATGATGCGGGTGGACACGCGCGCGTATACCTCGGGTCGCGCCGGGCGTTGTACCAGTTGCGGACACAGCTGCCGCGCCTGTTTTAAATACATGCCGGTGTGCACGCCGCGCGCACGCGCTTCGTAAGAGCAGGTGATGACACAACTGCCGCGGGTACCGTTGGTGACCGCCACCGGCTGGCCGAGCAGCGAAGGAAAATCGCGTTGCTCGACCGAGGCAAAAAAAGCGTTCATGTCGATGAGCGCAATCGCGCGTGGCCAGGTATCCTGATTAGCAGGCATTGTGTTCACCTCGAATAAAACATAGCAGCGAAGCCGCAGAAAAAATATTTAAAAGACAAAACTGGTAGTCCACGGATGAACACAGATAAACGCTAATGTAAAAACAAAAGCAGCGGTCCGCAAATAACGCGAAAGACGCAAATAAAGCTGGTGTGTATTTAGTAACTCACTACTCGCGTTATTGGCGTTTTTTGCGGACTAATAGTTTTTCTTCTGCCTGACTAGGAGCTTCAAAAGCGAAACCACAGAGGCACAGAGAACGCAGAGGGAGATTGAGTTGCTGTAACCCACACAATTGGTTTGTCACTCCCAGGCGGGAGTCCAGTGTTTTGAATGGCTACCGTAAAACCATGGATTCCCGCCTTCGCGGGAATGACGACAACATCATTCTTCTCCGTGTTCCCTGTCCTATGTAGTTTCGCTTTTAGTCTGTTACTGATGTCTGTAGCGCTGGGTTCTAAATAATAAAGCCGTTTTGTTCAGCGCATCTACCAGGCTGTCTTTTATCACCAGCCAGTAATTTCGGTGTGCGCGTGACTGGTAAAGGCCCAGGCCCTTGCGGTCGAACAGCAGGCAGACGCCGTGCCGCGGGCTGGTGACCACGTTGAAATGTTTTGTTCTGTATGTTTTCTGTTTTATATTTTTCATTTTTTACTCTTCATTTTTCATTTTTGACTCTTCATACCCGACACAAACATTCGGGCACATGCTTTTCATTGATATTTACGCAGTTGCCCGATGAGTACGCCCTGGATGCGTACGCGCTCGGCTTCGTACACCATTGGCTCCATGCTTGAGTTCGCCGGGATCAGCTTGATGTATTTGCCCTGGTTGCTGCGCTTGAAGCGCTTCAGCGTGGTTTCGCTTTCGTCGATCAGCGCGACCACGATATCGCCGTCGTCGGCGGTCTCGCGAAACTGGATGATCACCGTGTCACCGTCGAGGATGCCGGCGTCGATCATCGAGTCGCCCCTGACCTGTACGGCGAAATTATGCGAGCCGAAAAATTCGCTGAGATCGAGTTCATCCTGGCCGGGGATGGCCTCGATGGGTTTGCCGGCGGCAATCCGTCCTAGCAGCGGCAGGGTGGATTCGGGCCGGTGCGGGTTGCTCCTGAGCAGGCGGATACCGCGGTGGCGGCCGGGGCTGGTTTCGACATAGCCGGCCTCGGTCAGCGCCTGCACATAACGGTGGGCGACGCCGCGCGAGCTGATACCGATGCCGTCGGCGATTTCCTGCAGCTTGGGTGCAACGGCATGGATGGCGCTGTAGCGCTCGATAAAGTCGAGCACGCGGCGTTGCTGGTCGGTGAGCGGGTTTGTTCTCATAATGTTCTCATTGTATGTGAACCGGGGGCATGGCTGCAAGCGAAATTTTTAGCGGCACCCGATCGGGGGGCGCAGGACTTGACGCAGATGGCTTATTTTTACGGGCAATCGGGATATGATAGGCAACGCGTCAGCGTCAAAAACACCACAGCAGAGGTAAGCCATGAAAATCCTGAAATCCATGTTTGCGCTAGTATTACTGTCGGTATCATCATTGCAGGCGGTGGCTGATGTTGGCCCTGCGCGCGGCTGGCAGGCGTCACAGTCGGGCCAGCAGCAGCGTTATCTTGACCCCGAAATGGTCGGCCACTGGAAATCGAACAGTACGCAATCGCGCGGCAATATGACGATGCGCTCGAGCAGCAGCATGGTATTAAGGCCGGACGGCGGTTATGTCTCGTTTGGCGGTGGCGGCTTTTTCAAGCGCGATGAGGACGGCCGGGTGGCCGGCGGTGGCCGGGGTGGATCAGAGCGCGGCCGCTGGGCGGTGCGCGAGGGTCATTTGTTCCTGATGCCCGAAGGCACGAACAAGTGGGTACATAAGGGCGCGGTGGAAAAAGATGACGACCAGGTCGCCGTGATCAGTCCGGACGGCAGCCACACCGTGTGGGTTCGCAAGCGGCCGCCAGTATCACAGCGCCCACAGCGTTTCGAACGTTTCGAGCGCCCGCAGCGGCAATGGTAAGCCTGATCAGTTAAACACGATCGAGATTGCAACCAGCGCGAGCGCCAGGCTGGCAATAATCGCAAATGCGTCACCGGCCGGGCTTTTTTTGTCTGCGCTATTGTCGGGAGTGCTCATCAGTGCCTCGAAATCAGAAATATTATTGTAGTACATGATCGTTCCTCTTTTGTGCAATTGCAGGCAATCATAGGCGCGGCCGCCGCGGATTAATGCGACACAGCTAACAGATTCAGCGCCCGCCAGCGTTGCCGGGGAAAACTGTGGACCGGCGCACATTGCCGATTTACTGCAGCCTGCGCTAGCGCCACGCCAGCAATCTGCTACATTAAAATAATGTATCAAGAGCAAATATCCGGCATGACGACCCTGAGCTTCGCCACAGCTACCCATGTGGGCAATGTGCGTGACCATAACGAGGACAGTTATGTTGCGGATGACAACCTGAAGCTGTGGTTAATCGCCGATGGCATGGGCGGCCACGCCGGTGGTGAAATCGCCAGCGCGCTGGCGGCCGATATCGTCAGCACGGGTATTGCCAGCGGAGTAGCGCTGGATGAAGCCATACAAAACGCACACCGCGCGATTCTCGATGCAGTCAAAAACGGCAAGGGCAAGTACGGCATGGGTACAACCATTGTCGCGCTGCGCATGCTGGAAAATTCGTATCAACTCGCCTGGGTGGGCGACAGCCGCGCCTATCTCTGGAGCAACGGTTTAACCCAGATCAGCAAAGACCACTCGTATGTGCAAATGCTGGTCGATCTCGGCAAAATCCTGCCGGAAGAAGCACGCTGGCATCCGCAAAAAAATATTATCACCCAGAGCCTCGGCAGCGAGTTTCTCGACAGGCTGATGGTTGATGTACAACAGGGCGAACTCATGCCCGGTCAAAAACTTCTGCTCTGCAGTGATGGCCTGAGTGACGAGCTTGACGACCGTATGATTAGCGACATCATCAAGGCCGCCGAGTCAGACCAGGCTGCGGTGGATGCACTGTTGAGCGCTGTGCTTGAAAACACTGCACGCGACAACATCACGGTTATCCTGCTAAGCGTAAACGCCTGATCGATTTTTCAGCGCCGGGTTGTTCCGACGCTGGCATCACTATCCCGCTAGTTCACAATAATGCAAAGCCGGCTTTACTGCCACGCCATGCTCAATTCACGAAGTAATGACAGCTAATATAGTGTCCACTGATATTGGTAAAATTCGCGGATTAAAAAATTAACCGGATAACACCTGATATTTGGTTATTATTCACCATGCTAGAAAAAATCCAATTTTTCCAGGGGCTGGATAAAAGCGCACTGCACGCGCTGGAAGCCCGGGCCGATACCCGAAACTATAAAAAAGGCGTGATTATTTTCGGCCGGGGCGATGAGTCTGACTATCTCTGCGTGTTGCTCGACGGGCTAGTGCATGCCTATATCGATGACGCGCACGGTAAAAAAATCATCGTCAACACCATCGGGCCGGGTGAGCTGTTCGGCGAGCTCGCCATGTTTTCTGAAGAACCGCGTTCGGCAAATATCGTTGTGGTCGAAGCCTGTGAAGTATTGATCATGCAACGCAAGGACGTGATGCATGCCATGGCTGAATTCCCCGAGTTCAGCAAAAACATCATCCAGCGCCTCGCCAGGAAAGTGAATTCACTGACAGACGATGTCAGCAGCCTCGCCTTATTAGATGTATACAGCCGTATCGCCCGCATATTGCAACAGCATACCGATGCTGGAATAACCGGGAGACTGACCCAGCAGGATATCGCTGACCGCGTGGGGTCCTCGCGCGAAATGGTCAGCCGTATATTAAAAGACCTGCGCCTCGGCGGTTACATCAGCATTGAAAACAAGCAGATCAGCATCCTCAAACCACTGCCGAACGCCTTGTAGCAAAATGTGAATTTTCACACAATCACTGCGATGGACTTCGCGGTAAGCCGCGCACGGCTTCGATAAGATTGTTCTCAACAATTGAGGAGAACAATCATGTGTTACCGAAATATCAAAGACTATATCAACCTTAATGAAGACCAGTGTGACAGCGCGGTCGGGGTGTATTTATTGTCGCTGGCAGTCATCACTGCGGTGCTGATTAATATTAGTTTGCTGGTCGGGAATTAGCAGCCTGCCTGACTAACTACCCGGCTAACCACCTGGCTTGACTGACTAATTTATCGGCGTAAGGTAGGGTGCTCTGCAATGTGTGAGATGTATTGCAGCACAAAGCGACAAGGCACGGAGGAGGATGTTGTGACGAATTATAAATTTCTTATGGGCATGCTGGCCGCCCCGGTACTGGTCTCTGCCGAAGCTGTGTATGCCATCGACTTCATCGCCAAGGCGGCGGTGGGGAAGAAGTCTTCCGAACTCATCATCCGCGACCGAAGTTTCAATCCTGATTTCATCACCCTCGACCTGTCGCTCACCGGCACCCTGGATCGCTACTTCGTTACCATCAATAACGAGTTCTCCATAAAAGACGATATCGAGACCGACCCCAACGGGCTGATTTTTTATTCACGCGAAGATATCAACATCACCATCGGTTACAGCCTCGACCAGTTCACCGTGTTCGGCGGCTTTCGTTCCGGCGATACCAATGCCAACTACACCGCCAACAATAGCGCCTTCGGTACCACCAGCGACGGTTATTACATTGGTGCCAGCAAAAGCTACTTCTTCGATGGCTGGGGCAACTTCAGCGGCAGCATCGCCGTCGCCACGCTGGATGGCGAGGTTTCATTGTCCGAACCCTTCGTCGACACCAGCGCCTTCGTCGTCGGCACACCGCCGCCCTCTGCCATCAAGGGCAGTGCTGTTGGTGTGAGTCTTGCGCTCGGTTGGTCAGGGCAGGTCTCGGCCGACACTATCTATAACATCGATCTCAAGATTAACCAGTTTGACTTTGAAGACGACGTCGTCTTCGGTGGGCTGGATCTAAGTTACGAAGAAAACTTCAGCACCATCTACCTGGGGCTTACGCATTTTTTTGATTAGAAAAAGAAAGTTCGTCATTCCCGCGCAGGCAGGAATCAATGATGAGCAGAGGGAAGCAACATGAAACACATAACCATATTGATTACACTGATAGCAATTACAATCAGTCAGTCCTGTAGCGTAGATGTCGGTGGCAATGAAGATAAAACCAGCCCCATAGTTTCAGCTATCAGTATTTCAGATGAAGATGACAGCGATGGTGAGATCATAGGT